>JBEVNE010000328.1:0-5868 GCA_040508275.1 Duganella sp. | reverse complement strand
TTGATGTTCGACGTGCCCGGTTTTCTGGACGTCAGCGTGCTGGCGATCTGGGAATCGAATGCCCCATACAACACCTTCACCAACCAGGCCACGCCGCGCTATTCGTACAAGACCCACGCCATGCTCACCGGCGCCTGGGCCATCCCGTTCGACATCGGCATTCCGCTCAGCTTCGAGGGCTACGCCAACTTCATCACTGCCAAGGGCAAGAACGAATTCGGCGGCGGCACCGCGCCGGAAACCAATATCGACATGCAGATCATGTACGACATGAGCGGCGCGATTGGCGCGGGCAAGAATACATTCAAGGTCGGCGTCGAATACCAGTACTGGAGAAACAAGTTCGGCAATCCAGCCCGTAACAACAACGGCGCCACCGCCCGCACACCGATGGTCCGCGCGGAATACCACTTCTAAATCACGTCCCAGTCACTTCATACCGAGGAAAACGCATGATGAATCGCCGCACGATACTGACCACCATGACTGCCATCGCCGCCGCCTGCACCATGGCCGCCGCCATCCCCTCGTTCGCCGCCGAGCCCTTGAAGGTGGGCTTCGTCTACGTCGGCCCGGTCGGCGACGCCGGCTGGACCTACGCCCACGACCAGGGCCGCCTGGCGCTGGAAAAAGCCCTGGGCGCCCAGGTAAAAACCACGTTTGTCGAAAACGTGCCCGAAGGCGCCGACTCCGAACGCGTGATCCGCAAACTGGTCGCCGAAGGCAACAAGCTGATTTTCACCACCTCGTTCGGCTATATGAACGCCACCGAGAAAGTCGCCAAATCGGCGCCCGGTGTCACCTTCGTCCACGCCACCGGTTTTAAAAGCGCCAAGAACCTGGCCACCTACGAATCGCGCCTGTACGAAGGCTCGTACCTGAACGGCATCCTGGCCGGCAAGATGACCAAGTCGAACACGCTCGGCTTCGTCGCCTCGTTCCCGGTGCCCGAGGTGATCCGCAACATCAACGCGTTTACGCTCGGCGCGCAAAGCGTCAACCCGAAGATCAAGACCAAGGTGATCTGGGTGAACTCGTGGTACGACCCGGCCAAGGAACGCCAGGCAGCGGAAACCCTGGTGGCGCAAGGCGCGGATGTGATGGCGCAAAACACCGACTCACCGGCCACGCTGCAAGTGGCGCAGGAAAAAGGCGTATACGCGTTCGGCTGGGATTCCGACATGTCGCGCTTCGCGCCCAAGGCGCACCTGACCGCCGCCACCAACGACTGGTCGGGCTACTACATCGACACGGCCAAGGCAGTCATCGCCGGCACCTGGAAGACCAGCGACTATCGCGGCGGCCTGAAGGAAGGCATGGTCAAGATGTCGAAGCTGAACGCGGTGGTACCGGCCGATGCGGCGAAAATCTACGAGGAGAAAAAGGCTGCGCTCACCGCCGGCACTTTCGTGCCGTTCACCGGTCCGATCAAGGATCAGACGGGCGCCATCAAATATGCAGCCGGCGTGCGCGCACCGGACAAGGATGTGCACTCGATGAACTTCTACGTGCAGGGCGTAGAGGGGAAAATTCCGAAGTAAGGAGCGTAACGTGACTAATGCCACCAAAGAAGACCACGCATTCATCACCGAAGTGCTGGCGCTGGCGCAGCGCTCACGCGACGAAGGCCACCATCCGTTTGCCGCCATGGTAGTGGCGGCCGACGGCACGGTGATTTCCTCGGCGATGAATGCATCGTCGAGCGACCGCACCGCGCACGCCGAGATGAACGCGCTGCGCCTGGCGTCGCAACAGTATGGCCCGGCAGAACTGGCCACGGCCACGCTGTATGCCAACGCCGAGCCGTGCGCCATGTGCAGTGGCGGCACCTACTGGAGCGGGGTTGGCCGGGTGGTGTATGCGCTGTCGGAAGCAAGCCTGCTGCAACTGACCGGTAGCGATCCCGAAAATCCGACCCTGGCGCTACCGTGCCGCACCGTGTTTGCGGCCGGCCAGCGCCCGACCGAGGTGATCGGACCGCTGCGCGAGGACGAAGCACGGCTGGCGCATGCCGGCTTCTGGCAAGGTGGTGGAAGCAGTTAAGGAGAAGCCATGCAACAGCGCTGCGAACGCCTCTGCGAACGCCTCCGCCCTACACTGGCGGAGCGTCGCGGCGCGGCAGGCTCAGGGTGAACACGGCGCCGTGTCCCAGCTCACTGTGCACGGTCAGGGTGCCCTCGTGCACCTCGGCCAGTTCGCGCGAAATATACAGGCCCAGGCCCAGGCCGGAAGGCACCTCGTTGCCGACGCCGCGTTCATACGGTTCGAAGATTTTCTGCTGCAATTCGGGAGCAATGCCTGGGCCCTGGTCACGCACCTCGATGCGTGCCAGCTCGGCATCCACCGTCAGCACCACGGTAACAGGCTGGCGGGCGCCGTAGCGCATGGCGTTGGTGAGCAGATTGACGACGATCTGCTCGATGCGGAACTCGTCCCACCAGCCGCTGACAGTGTCGCCAGCCTCCAGGCTGATGGTGCAGCCGGCCGTGGTGGCTTGCGGCGTGAGGTCATGCACCACGCGCCGCAGCAGGCCGGACAGCTCCACCCAGCCCGGCCGCAGCGACAGCTTGCCGCTGCGGATGCGCGACACATCGAGCATGTCGTCGATCAGGCGGATGATGCTCTGGATCTGGCGGTCGTCACGCGCCACCATGCGCTGCAACTGCTCGGCGCCAAACGCCGCCATATTGCCGCGCTCAAGCTGCATCTTGCGCAGCTGGGTTTCCAGGTACAGGGTATTGAGCGGGGTGCGCATTTCGTGCGACACCATGGACATGAATTCATCGCGCATGGCCAGCGCCCGCTGCAACTGGCATTGGGCGGCGCTCAGTTCGGCCAGCGTGGCTTCCTGCGCCTGGCGCGCCCGCTCCAGCGCCTGCACCTGGCGGCGCATGGCTTCGCGCTGTTCGTACAGCGCCACAAACACCTCCACCTTGCCGCGCACGGCGCGCGAATCGAGTGGCTTGTACAGCACGTCCACGGCCCCGGCCTCGTAACCCTTGAACGAATAATTGAGTTCCTTGCCGGCGGCGGTAACAAACACGATGGGAATCTGCCGGGTTTTTTCGGTGCCGCGCATCAGCTCGGCCAGTTCGAAACCGTCCATGCCCGGCATCTGCACATCGAGAAAAGCCATGGCAAAGTCGTGCTGCAACAGCAGAGCCAGCGCTTCCTCACCGGAACCGGCCTGGAAAACCTCGCGGCCCGGCCCGCGAATGACGGCATTCAGGGCTTGCAGGTTTTCCGGCAGATCGTCGACGATCAACAGTTTGGTCACTTGCTCGGCTTGCATTAATTCTTCTCCAGCTTCAACAGCAATGTATGGATCGCCTCGAGCGGCAGCACCAGGTGCGGGCGCCGCCGGCGGATCGCTTCGGCGGGCATGGTGGCCACTTCCGCCTGCTCGGGATCTTGTATGACGGTCAGGCCGCCGGCGCGGCCGATGGCAGCCATGCCGGCGGCCCCATCCTGGTTGGCTCCCGTCAGTAAAATGCCCAGCAAGGCCGGCCCATAGGCGTCCGCCGCCGATTCCATTAAAAAATCGATCGACGGCCGCGCAAACAGATGGGGCGCTTCGCAGCTGAGCGAAAAGCAGTGATCGGACTCAATAGACAAATGGTATCCCGAACCGGCAAAGTAGAGCGTCCCGGAGGTCAGCCGTTCCTTGTCGGCCGCTTCGCGCACGGGCAGCGCCATGCGCTGGGCGAACACCTCGGCCAGCTGGCTCTGGCGATTTTCGGGCAGGTGCAGCAGGGCCACCAGCGCCGGCCCATAGCTTGCCGGCAAGGCGGGCAACAGCTTGAGCAGGGCGCCCACGCCGCCGGCCGAGGCGCCGATCACCACGGCCGCAATCGGCGTGGCGTGGGCGGCCAGCATGGCGTCGATGTCGGCGATGGCGGCGTCGTGGCTCATCGCTAGCGCTTCCGGAACAACCGTTCACGCTTGACGACCGGTTCAAAAGCGCCGGCATAGGCGGAAAAATCGATGCTCTCCTTGCTGCCCAGGCCGAGAAAGCCGCGATGGCAAAGCGACTCGTGGAACAGGCCGAAAGCGCGTTCCTGCAGCTTCTTCTTAAAATAGATCATGACGTTGCGGCAGCTGATCAAATGGGTTTCGGCAAACACGGCGTCGGTCGCCAGGCTGTGATCGGCAAAGGTGACGTTTTCGCACAGCGCGCTGTCGAACAGGGCGGCATTGTAGGCGGCCGTGTAGTAGTCTGAAAAGCTGCGGGCGCCGCCGGCGGCCTGGTAATTGGCCGTGTAGTCGCGCATGGCGTCGAGCGCAAACACGCCCTTGCGGGCTTTGTCGAGGGACTGCGGATTGATGTCGGTGGCGTAGATCATGCTGCGCTCGAGCAGCCCTTCCTCGTGCAGCAGGATCGCCATCGAATACACCTCTTCGCCGGTGCTGCAGCCCGCAATCCACACCTTCAGCGAGGGATAAGTGCGCAGCACCGGCATGACCTGCTCGCGCAGCGCCAGCCAGTAGCTGGGGTCGCGGAACATCGACGACACCGGTATCGTCAGGTATTGCAGCAGCTGGCTGAAGGCCGCCGGCTCGTGCATGATGCGCGCCTGCAGCGCTGAAATGGTCAGGCAATCCATATCGTTCATGGCATGCAGCACGCGGCGCTTTTGCGAAGCGCCCGTGTAGTCGCGGAAGTCATAGCTGTACTTCATGTAGATGGCTTCCATCAGCACCTTGATTTCGATATCGATATCGCTCTGCATGATGCTCAGCTCCGCTCGCCGTTGGGCATCCACACGCGCAGCAGCGAGTACAGGCGCGACAGGTCGATCGGCTTGGCCAGGTAGTCGCTGGCGCCGGCGGCCAGGCATTGTTCCTGGTCGTCCTTCATGGCCTTGGCAGTGATGGCGATGATCGGCAGGCGCTCGAAGCGGCCATCGGCGCGGATGCGGCGCGTCGCTTCCAGGCCATCCATGCCCGGCATCATCACATCCATCAGCACCAGGTCGATGTCCGGATTCTGGTCAAGTTTTTCAATCGCTTCAAAGCCATTGCGGCCCACTTCCACCAGCACGCCTTTTTGCTCGAGCGCGCTGGTCAGGGCGAAGATGTTGCGTACATCGTCATCGACCAGCAGGATGCGGCGCCCTTCAAACACGCGGTCGCGCGAGCGCACCGTGCGCAGCATGGTCTGGCGCTCTGACGACAGGTCCGCTTCCACCTTGTGCAGGAACAGCGTGACTTCGTCGAGCAGGCGCTCGGGCGAGCGCGCGCCCTTGATGATGATCGAGCGCGAATACTTGTGCAGGTCGGCTTCCTCGGCGCGCGACAGGTTGCGGCCCGTGTAGACGATGACGGGCGGGAAGGCGGCCAGCTGTTCGTCGGCCATTTTTTGCAATAGCTCGTTGCCCTGCATGTCGGGCAGCTTGAGGTCGATGATCATGCAGTCATAAACCGTGGTGCGCAGCAGTGCCAGCGCTTCTTCGCCGCTGCCCACTGCCACGATATCGACGTCGTCGTCGGAAATCAGCTGCACCACGCTGTCGCGCTGGCGGTCGTCGTCTTCCACCAGCAGCACGCGCTTGATCTTTTGCGTGAGCTTGGTTTCGATGCGGCGGAACACCTCCATCAACTGGTCCCGCGTGGCCGGCTTGAGCGCATAGCCAATCGCGCCCAGGTGCAGGGCCGCTTCGCCGTTTTCGCTGCCAGAAATCACGTGCACGGGGATGTGGCGCGTGTGGGCGTCATCCTTGAGCAGCTGCAGCACGGACAGGCCGGAACGGTCGGGCAGGCGGATGTCGAGCAGCACGGCGTCGGGTCGGTAGCTGCGCGCCAGTTCCAGGCCTTCGTCGGCGTGGAAGGCCACCAGGCAGCGGTACTGCTTTTCGTGCGCCAGCTCGT
>JBEVNE010000318.1:0-3856 GCA_040508275.1 Duganella sp. | reverse complement strand
TACGGCTACGTGCTGGCCGGTCTGCGCGAGCGCATTCCCGATCTGCCGCAAAAGACCTTCCCCGGCATTACCAGCTACGCCGCCGCCGCGTCGGCGCTGGCCTGGCCGCTCGGTGAGGGCAAGGAACGGGTGCTGATCCTGCCTTGCCCGGAAACGCCGGAAGAACTGCGCCGCGAGATCGAGACCCATGACATTGTGGTGCTGATGAAAGTGGGTACGCGCCTGGGCTGGGTGCTCGCGCTGCTGCGCGAAATGGGCATTGCCGAGCACTGCGCCTTTGCGCGCCGCATCGGTCTGCCCGGAGAACTGCTGGCCAGCGGCGTGGCCGACCTGGTGGCCGATGACGCCATGGGTTATCTGGCCACGCTGCTGGTGCGCCGTGCACCACGAAAGGAACGATAAATGAAAGTGTATTTTGTAGGCGCCGGCCCTGGCGCGGCCGATCTGATTACCCTGCGCGGCGCGCGCCTGCTGGGCAGCGTGAGCATGGTGCTGTATGCCGGTTCGCTGGTGCCCACCGAGATGCTGAGCCACTGCGCCCCCGGCACCGAACTGCTCGATACGGCGCAGATGGACCTGGAACAGCAGCAGGCTTGCTATGTGCGCGCGCAGCAGGCCAATCTCGACGTGGTGCGGCTGCACTCGGGCGACCCGGCCATTTACGGCGCCACGGCCGAGCAGATGCGCCGCCTGGAAGCGCTGGGGATTGATTACGAAATCGTCCCCGGCGTATCGTCGTTCACGGCGGCGGCAGCGGCCATCGGCACCGAACTGACCAAGCCCGAAGTCTCGCAAAGCGTGATCCTCACGCGCGTCTCCGGCCGTGCTTCGGCCGTGCCGGAGCTGGAATCGATTGCCCGCCTGGCGGAACACCAGGCCACCATGTGCATCTTCCTTTCCGGCCCGCACCTGAAGAAAATCGTCGGTGATCTGCTGCTGCATTATCCGCCGACCACGCCGGTCAGCCTGGTGTACCGCGCCACCTGGCCCGAGCAGCGCAGCTACCAGGGCACGCTGGGCACGGTGCTGGAAGAGACCAAGCGCGGCGCCTGGAACCTGACCACCATGATGCTGGTGGGCGCGGCGCTGGACAAGGGCGTTGCCGCCGAATCGAGCCTGTATTCCAAGGACTTTACCCATTTGTTCCGGGTAGTGAAAAAGAACCGGGACGCCGCATGAGTGTGCAGGCGGCGCCGCTAGGCATCTGGCTGGTGCGCGCCGAAGGCGAAGCGCTGGCCGCTGCATTGCAGGCGCGCCTCGGTGGCGAGATCCATCGGCCGTGGCTACAGCCGCAGATCAGCCAGAAAGCGCAGTTTGCCGCCAGTTACCGGCGCCATGCACAATGGATCATGATCGGCGCCAGCGGCATTGCGGTGCGCTTTCTCGATGGCCTGCCCACTGATAAACACAGCGACCCGGCCGTGGTGGTGCTCGATGAAGCGGGACGCCACGCGGTGGCGCTGCTGGCCGGTCACGAAGGCGGCGCCAATATCCTGGCCTACCGCGTGGCCAATGCCGTTGGCGCAGCGCCGGTGGTCACCACCGCCACCGAAGCGCTCAAGCCGCTGACCATCGGCATCGGCTGCCGCAAGGGCGTAGCGGCAGAGCGCATTGAAGCTGCCGTGCAGCAGGCGCTGCTGGCGGCGGGCGAGTATGGCATGAAAGATGTGCGGCAGATGGCCACGGTTGATTTAAAAGCTGAGGAACCGGGCCTGCTGGCGTTCTGCCTGCAGCATGACCTGCCGCTGCGCGTGCTGGCGCGCGCCACGCTGGCGGCGCGGCCGTGGGTCAGCCAGCCGTCGGCGTGGGTAAAACAAAATGTGGGACTGGACGGGGTGTGCGAACCCTGCGCCCTGGTAGCGAGCCCGCGCGGCGCGCTGCTGGTGCCTAAAATGGCGCTGGACGGCGTCGCCGTTGCAGTAGTAATTGATAAATGGATGGAAATCTGATGAGTGGTGTTTTAAACCTGGTGTCGGTCGGACCCGGCTACGAAGACTTGATCGTGCCGCGGGCGATTGCCGCCCTGCGCGACAGCGACGTGATTGTCGCCTATGAACTGTATCTGCGCTGGATCGCCCCGCATGTCGAGGGCAAGCAGATATTCAGTCCACCGCTCACGCAGGAGCGCGAGCGCGCGCTGCTGGCGATCGAGCACGCGCGTGCCGGCGCCAAAGTGGCGCTGATCTCCAGCGGCGATATCGGCATCTATGCGATGGCGGCGCTGGCCTACGAAGAAATGTCGGAGGACGATACCTACACCGTCAACCTGGTGCCGGGCGTGACCTCAGCCAATGCCTGCGCCTCGCTGCTCGGTTCTCCCTTGTCGCATGATTTTGCCACGCTGAGCCTGTCGGACCTGCTGTGCCCGTGGGAGTGGATCGAGCACCGCGCCCGCCACATCGCCCAGGCCGACCTGGCCTGCGTGATGTACAACGTGCAAAGCGCCAGCCGCCAGCAGGGCGTGTACCGCGTGCTGCAGCTGATGCTGGAATCGAAAGCACCGGGCACGCTGTGCGGCGTGGTGCGCAATGCCTATCGCCCGGGCCAGCAGGTGGATATCTACCGGCTCGACGAGCTGCCGGCGCTCAAATTCGACATGCTGACCACCATCGTGGTGGGCAACCGCTTCACGGCGCGCAAGCGCGGCCAGATCTATACGCCACGCGGTTATAACGACTGGGCGCAGCCAGCCGCGCCAGACCTCGAGAAAATGCAGGAAGAAGAACAGTTGCCGCAGCAGGCCGTCTGGGTGTTTTCCGGCACCAGCGACGGTAATGCGCTCGCCGCCGGCCTGGCTGCCGGCCAGTCTGCGCCGGTGGTGGTGTCGTCCGCCACCGACCATGGCGGCGCACTGGCGCGCCAGGATTGTCCGGGAGTCAGCATCTGGTCCGGCCGCCAGGGCGTGGAAGCGCGCCGCCGCGTGCTCAAGGCCAAACAGGCGCGCGTGCTGGTGGACGCCACCCATCCGTATGCCAGCAGCATGTCGGCGCAACTGATGGCGCTGTCGCAGGAGCTCGATATTCCCTATCTGCGTTACGAGCGCCCCAGCGAATACGCAGCCGGCGACGGCGAAGCCTGCGCCTCGGTCGATGCCGCCGCGCTGCGCGCCGTGGCGCTGGGCCAGCGCATTTTTCTGGCGACCGGTTCCAAGGATCTGGCCACCTTCCTGCAAACGCCGGGAGCCGCCGACAAGCAGTGGTTTGTGCGCCAGACTGCCGATCCTGAACTGATCGAACGGGCGCTGTCGCTCGGTATTCCGCGTGAGCGCATCTGCGCCATGCAGGGACCGTTTTCGGCAGACTTCAACACCGCGCTGTGGCGCGACTGGGGCATCGACTGTGTGGTGACCAAGGATTCCGGCGGCGCCGGCGGCTACCGCGCCAAGGTGCAGGCGGCGCAGGCGCTGGGCATTCCGCTGCTGGTGGTTGCCCGTCCCGCGCTCGATTACCCGCAACTGGTGGCCAGCGTGGACGATGTGCTGCGCCTGTTGCCGGGCGAGCGTGTGCCGGCATGAAGCAGCAGATTCCCGTGACTATCGTCACCGGCTTTTTAGGCGCCGGCAAGACCACGCTGCTGCGCAGCCTGATCGCCCGCCGGCAGACGCGTCGCCTGGCGCTGCTGATCAATGAATTCGGCGAGATTTCCGTCGATGGCGCATTGGTGCGCGAGGTGGCCGGTGCGGATGCGCAGGTGCATATCCAGGATTTCCCCCATGGCCTGATCGCCTACGGCGACGACACGCGCTTTATCCCGGCCATGCAGGCGCTGGCGGCACGGCGCGCGCAGATCGATCACGTGCTGATCGAAGCCTCGGGCCTGGCGCTGCCCACGGCGGTGATGGAGCAGCTGCAAAGCG
>JBEVNE010000309.1:0-22572 GCA_040508275.1 Duganella sp. | reverse complement strand
GGCTTTGCCGCCTCGGTGCAGACGGCGGTGCAGGCGGAACTGGCGCAAGGCGCCCTGGAACTGCCGCCGGGCACCACCATCGACGAATGGCATGCGTTTCGCGCCGGCCTCAATCAGCTGCTGTACACGCGCTATGGGGTGACGGTGGATGACTGTGTGCCGGTTGACCTGGGCGTGGACAAGGACGTGGACTTTGCCAGCGTGCTGCGGGCGCGTGCTGCGGCCATCTCCCAAGCCGAAGCCGAAACCGGGGCGGCCGCGCCGACGGCCATGTCGGCACCGGCTTTCGCCCCCGCTCCTGTGGCAGGGCAGGATGCTCACGGCCTGCGCCGCCTGTTCCTCGAATTGCCCGCTCTCGGCAGCGAATTTCGCCTGCTGGTCTTGCCAGCCGGCGCCAACCTGTTCCCGCAGCAGCAGGCCTTGTTGCAGCGGCTGGCCATGGCCAGCCTGCACGTCAACACCATGCCGGCACTGGCCTGGGCCGCACCGGACCGGCCGCTTGACGCCGCTAACCAGCGCCGCCGCGTGGCGCAGACGTTGCTGGCCGTGGCGGCGCTGGACGAAGCATGGTCGCTGCTGGCGCGGCTACAGCAGGCAAGCGCCAGTCAGTGGCCGCTGCTGCTGGAGCAGGCCGACCGCATCTGCGCCAACCTGGAGCAGGGGCTGGCGCAGCGCCGCCTGACATTTTTTATCGACGCCGCCAGCGACGATCTTGCGCTGCGCAAGGAGCCATCGCTATGACGTTACGCTCGATCAGCGCGCCGCCGGTCACGGCAGACTGCCGCTGCACGCTGGCTGACGGCCGCATACTGACCATTACCGCCAGCCGCCGCCCGCGCGCCAACCGCGCCGATGTGAAATGCAGCGTGCCCGGCGCACCGGCGCTCGCCGAGGCCCTGCTACAGGCGGTGCGGCTGGCGCGTCATACCGAGGTGCGCCTGGACAGCCGCGACCAGGTGGTGCTGAGCATGGATATCGTTCCCGGTAACGGCTGCGGGCGCGAGTGGGAGCTGGCCGCCGTGCTGGCCGACCGCATGGTGCGCGGCGTGTACCAGCACAGCGCTGAAACCCCGCCGAGCGCCAGCGGCTGGTCCGAGCGCTGGCACCTGGGGCAGGTCAGTGACGGCGTGGTCGATGGCGCCCCCATCGGCCACCTCGGCGCCTTGTCCGGCCATGCCGATCCGGCGGCCCTGGTGTCGGGCGTGCGCGCCTGGTTCCCCCTGCATAGCGGCGGCGTGCATGATGCGCTGGCCTGGGTGGAAGTGAGCGTGCGGGCACTGGACGACAGTGGCCCGCCCCTCGTTGCGAATATTGCCGCCGATGCCGCCGATGCCGCCGTCAGCGAGGAAGACAGCATCGCCGTGCCGCAGCTGGACCTGGCAGCGCAGCAGGAGGTGCGCCAGACGCTGGCCGCCTCGCGCCATTTCGACGGCCGGGCGCTGGGCCGCTGGCGCACCGTGGTGCGCTTCAGTACCGGCGCGGCGCGGTTTCATGGCGATTCTTACCAGCTGGCGCTGGTGATGGCTGACCGCCTGGCGCGCGGGCGTGAATTCGTGCCGCGCGGGCGCATCATCGCCAGCGGCCGTTCCAGCGCCTGGCACGCGGGCCGGGTGGAAACGGTGGCCGACCATCTACCCAAGCTGGCGCTGATCGCCGACCAGGTGCGCGCCGGCGACCGTGTGCTGCTGCCGGCGCAATGGCAGGTGCTGCTGCCGCCCGGCTATGCCGCCGGATTGCGCGAGCGCGGCGCCAGCCTGGCCTGCATCGAGCGTATCGGCATGATCTGAGGGCGGTGCGCGCGGCATAAAAGCGCCTTGCCCTGCTAAAATCGGCAGATGACGCTAGATGGCAGTACCAGGCGCACGATGAATCGAAGAAGGAGTCTGACATGTTCCAAAAGTTTGGTTTCGGCGGTGACATCAAGTGTCCGCGTTGCGAGCACAAAAACGATGGCAAGTCCGGGTATTGCAGCCATTGCGGCCTGATTCTGGGGGCGCCGCGCAGCGAACCGGTGTTGCGCGACAACCGCTGGGTGCCGGGCGACGATGAACTGGCCGTGTACTTTGGCGTCAGCACGCTGTCCGGCGTTTTCACCAAAACCCTGCGCGTGCCGGCCACCACGCGCGCCTACATCCTGCAGGGCGACAAGGCGACCGAAGTACCGCAGGGCGAGTACGAAATCGAAGGATTCTTCACGCGCCTGAATCACCTGCTGCGCAACCAGCATGCCGAAATCCTCATTACCCGCAGCGCCGCGCTGCCGGTGGAATTCACTTTTGACGACCTGCACACGGCCGAGCACCTCAAGGTGGCGGCGCGCCTGACGGTTGCGATCCGCATCGACAATGTGCCTGCCTTTGCCCAGCATTTCATGACCGTGCCCGGCGTGGTCGGCACCATGCATCTGCAGGAATTGCTGTCACCGTCGGTACGCCAGCTGGCGGCGGAATTCATCGGCAGCCGCTCGATGCGGGACATGGCCGGCAATGCCGATCTGCGCCTGCAGCTCGACGAGCGGCTGCAGACGGCGCTGCGGCAGCGCCTGGCGTCGTATGGGCTGGCAGTGGAACGGGTGGAAACCGCGGCCCTGCGCCACGATAAGTTCGACCATAACCGCGCGCGCATCGGTACGCTGTGGCTGGTGGCCGATGAGCGCCATGTGCAGCTTGAACACGTCAAGCAGCTCGACCAGATCTACGACGACGAAGAATGGCAGGCCATCTGGCGCGAAGAGCAAAAGCAGCGTTCCGATTTCCGCCGCGCCGAACTGCGCCAGGACGCCAGCGTCAACAAGGCCGAGCTGACCTTGACCGAGAGCGAGCGGGTGCAGGCGCTGCGCGCGCGCGAGGTGGAGCTGTACAGCCGCGTGATGGAAGCCAAAACCCGCAAGGTCGCCATCGACAAGGGCGCTGGCACCGTGCTGGCCGACCTGGAACATGAACTGGCGCAGAAGAAATCGCAGCGCGCCGGCGAGCAGGCCGACTGGGAGCATGTACGGCAACTGGCGCAGATCAAGATGCGCACCGAGCTCGAAGTGCTGCAGCAAGGCGCCGCCGAACAGCGCCAACTGGCGCAGCAGCGGCTGTCGCACCAGTTGCGCCAGCAGGCGATTGAAAACCAGATCGCCCAGGCCTTGCTGATCGAAGACGAATCGCACCGGCGCAGCGCGCTGGCGGCCCTGCGCCAGCGCGAAAAAGATGAAAAAGCACGCGAACTGCAGGTCGAGGCGGAGGCGCATAACGCCCGCATCGAGGGCATGACGCTGGCCCAGGCGGCGCGCCGCCGCGAGGCTGAGCGGCTGCAGGAGTGGGACGACCAGCTGCAGCTGGCGCGCCAGCGCGAACTGCTGCGCGGCGACGCCGTCAAGGATGCCGCCAACGCCGTGCAGGTGGCCGAAATCAGCCAGAAGATCGATGAATTACGGCGTGCCGGCGAACAGGCCGACGCCATCGCCCAGTATGAAAAACTGCTACGCACCATCGAAGCCGACGGCATCCATGCGCGCCAGAACCAGGCCGTCAGCCAGCAGGCGATGCTCGACCAACTGACCATCGAGGAACAGCGCCAGTTGCTGCGCCAGCAGGAGCGCGAGGCCGAATGGCAGCGCGAACTGAAAAAACTCGATCATGAACGCGCCGACAAGCTGGCGCGCTGGCAGGGCGAGCACGATACGCTGCTGGCGCAGCAGGCCCATGACCTGGCGCGCATGGCCTCAATCGGGGCATTGAGCGACATGGGCAAGCTGGCGGTGGCGGCAGAGCCCAATGCGCAGGCGGTGGCGCAGATCATGCGCATGCAGATACAGGGCGGCATGACGCCAGAGCAGATCCAGGCGCTGGCGCAGGTGGTGTCCGCCGAACACGGGGTCACGCCGCAGGAAGCGGTGCAGCAGGCCGAGGCGCGCGTGCGCGAGGAGCAGGCGCGCCGCGATGCGGAGCTGGACAAGGACCGCCGCCACCAGCTCGACCTGCTCAACCTGCAAAACGCCGCCAGCGCCACTGCGTTGAACACGCAAAGCCAGTTGGGGATCGGCGTGGCCGCTGCCAGAGCGGGGGCAGCGCCGGTCGCGTCTCCAGCCCCGGCGCCGGGACGCTATTGCGCCCATGGCCACCTGCAGCGCGCCGGCCACCCCGAGGACAGGTTCTGTCCGCAATGCGGCGCAGCACTGTCCTGACGCCGGGGCCAAGGAACGGTTACACTTCAGCCAATGATGCAGACAGCAAGAGACAAGATCCGCGAACTGCGGGCCTTACATGAAGACGGCCTGCTGAGCCTTCAGGAGTTCGACCGTCGCAAGAACGCCATCCTCGACGCGGAATACGCGCCGCCGGGAGGCAGTTCTGCGTCCGCACCACCGCCTACGCGGCACGGCACCGAACTGGGGTTGATGGCAGGCCAGGAGATTGGCCCGCAACACCGCCGCTACCGGCTCGAACGCCTGATCGGCATGGGCGGCATGGGCCAGGTGTGGCAGGCCACCGACCTGGCCACTCATGCGGAACTGGGCCACAGCGAAACCGTGGCCGTCAAGATCCTGCCGCCCCAGCTGACCCAGAGCGCCACCCACGCCAAGCTGCTGATCGAGGAAGCCACCCAGGCGCGCCGGCTGGCGCACGAAAACATCGTGCGCGTGTACGAGTGGGCGCAGGACCCCGCCACCTCGAGTTATTTCATCATCATGGAATACCTCGAAGGCCAGGACCTCGACACCTACCTTGCCGGGCAGGGACCGTTGGCGCTCGATGCGGTACTCAAGCTGCTGGCGCCGGTGGGCGCGGCGCTCGACTACGCATGGGACAAGCACAAGCTCGTGCACCGCGACCTGAAACCGGGCAATGTGTTTCTGACCACGCGCGGCGAAGTAAAACTGCTCGATTTCGGCATCGCCTCGCGCGCCCGCAATGCCGGCAGCAGCCTTGGCCTGCAAACGCCGAACGCCGGCACCGCCGGATACCGGGCGCCCGAGTCTGGTGCTCACCAGCGCCAGCCATCACCCCGGCTCGATGTGTACGCGGTGGCGGTCATGATTTACCAGCTGCTCGAAGGCCGGGTGCCGTTTGACGATGTGCGGCCAGCCGACTTTCAGCCGTCGGCGCCGCCCGGATTGAACGCGCGCCAGTGGCAGCTGCTGCAACAGGGCTATGCCGTGGCGCAGGAGCAGCGTCCGGCCAGCGTGGCGCAGCTTTTAGAGGGGCTGCATACGGCCGCCGGTCCCAGCGACGAGGAAGTGGCGGCCCGGCAGGCCCGTGCTGCTGACGATGCCCGGCAAGCCCAGGACGTGCAGCAGGAACGTGAGCAGCAGCGTGAAGCACAGCTGAAGCAACAGCAAGAGCAGCAGAAACAGAAAGAACTGCAGGAACAACAGCGCCAGAAAGACCAGGCAGCGCAGGCCGAGCAGGCGCGCCAGGCAGAGCGCGAGCGCCAGGCCCGTGTGGCCGAATTGCTGGCGCAGCGCGAAGCGCAAGCCAAGGCCGCCGCCCTCGACAAGGTGCGCGCCGAGCAGCAGCGCCGCGCGCTGGAAGCCAAGCAACGCGCCGAGGCCGAAGCTGCGGCGCAGGCGCGCAAGCAGGTGCTGCGCGAACAACTGGCAGCACGGCGCGACGCCGACGCCAAGGCCGCGCGCGAGGAGCGCGAAGCGCAGCAGCGCAAGGCGGCCCAGTTGAAGGCCGAACTGGCGTATCGCGCCGAGCAGGAACGCCACCGCAAGCAGCAGGCCGAGCGCCATGCCGCCGAGCTGGCGGTGTTGCTGCCCACGCCGACCAGCCCCGTGGCAGACGCCAGTGGCGTGCTGCGCGACCGCTTTATCGACGGCAGCGGCGCCGGTCCCGACCTGGTGCTGATGCCGAGCGGGCGCTTCCAGATGGGATCGCACGAGCAGGAGCAGGCGGCGGCAATCAAGGCCGGCGCGCAAAAAAAATGGCTGGAACGCGAAGGCCCGCAGCGCTGGGTCGGTATCGAACAGCCGTTTGCGCTGGGGCGCTTTCCGGTTACCGTGGGACAGTGGCGTTTGTTTGCCCGTGCCACCGGCTGGGAATCGCAGTCCGACGTCGACTGGCGCGCGCCCGGCTTTGCGCAGAATGACCAGCACCCGGTGGTCGGTGTGAGCTGGTACGACGTGCAGCGCTATCTGCAATGGCTGTCCGAAAAAACCGGCCAGACTTATCGCTTGCCGAGCGAGGCGGAGTGGGAATACGCCTGCCGCGCCGGGACTAAAACCGCGTTCAGCACGGGGGATACCATCAGCACCGAGCAAGCCAATTACGACGGCAATTACGTCTACAACGGCGGCCCGCGCGGCGCCTTCCGCCAGGGCACCAGCAAGGTGGACGAGTTTGCGCCCAATCCCTGGGGCCTGTTCGACATGCATGGCAATGTGTGGGAATGGACCCAGGACGTGGTGCACGACGATTACCAGGGCGCGCCGGTGGACGGCAGCGCGTGGCAGGATGGCGGCGACCAGGCCCGGCGCATTCTGCGCGGCGGCTCCTGGCTGTATAACCCGCGCTACCTGCGCTCGGCCGTGCGCAACGGCTATTCGGCGCTGCTGGCCAACGACATCGTCGGCTTCCGCGTGGCGCGCAAGCTGGTGTAGCGGCTGCGGCGGCTGGGAGAATGGCGCTGCCGGGTGTATACTGCTGCCTCTTTTCAGCACAACCATCAGGATAGATTAATGAGCGCCTTGCCACCATGCCCGAAATGCAGTTCCGAATACACCTATGAAGATGGCACGCAACTGGTGTGCCCGGAGTGCGCGCACGAGTGGAGCGCCGCTGCTGCGGCCGCCGAAGCCGCCGACGGCCCACGCGAGTACCGCGACTCGGTCGGCAACCTGCTGCAGGACGGCGATACCGTCACCGTGATCAAGGACCTCAAGCTCAAGGGCGGTGGCGGCACCGTCAAGGTGGGCACCAAGGTCAAGAACATCCGCCTGGTGGACAGCGACCATGACATCGACTGCAAGATCGACGGCTTTGGCGCCATGAGCCTGAAAACCGAGTTCGTCAGAAAAGTGGTCTGATCGTCTGCCGGCGTTCCGCTCTGCCACGTTCAGGAGAGGCGCGCCGCTGCCGAAAGGTGTAAATTGTGGTTTTTCTGTTCCAGATGAAGAACGAGGAATCTCATGACCATCACCGTTTCGCGCGACCAGTCGCTCCCCATGCGCCACATTGTCCATGTGCGCAACCACATCCTTTCCACCGATGGTTCGGTGGAAGAGGGCGGCAACGACGCCGGCCCGTCGCCGCATGACCTGTACGACTCGGCCCTGAGCGCCTGCAAGGCGCTCACCGTGGTCTGGTACGCGCGCCGCAAGAACATCCCATTGGAGCACGTCGAAGTCAGCACCGAGCGCGATGCCAGCGCAGAGCGCCAGGGCGTATATCGACTGGCAGTCACGCTGCACCTGAGCGGCGAATTGTCCGAAGCCCAGCGCGCCGAGCTGCTGTCCGCGGCCGAAAAATGCCCGGTGCACAAGCTGATGACCGCGGTGACCACCGAAGTGACTACCGTACTGGGCTAAGCCATGACCATCACCAATCTCCTCAAAGGCCATGAAAAAGACCTGGGCGGCGGCTTTCTGGTGCGCCGCTACCTGCCGTCGGCGATCAAGCAGGCGGTGGGACCGTTCATTTTCTTCGACCACTTCGGCCCTGTCGATGTGCCGGCAGACGCCAACCACGATGTGCGGCCGCACCCGCACATCGGCCTGGCCACCGTCACTTATCTGTTCGAGGGCGCGATGGACCACCGCGACAGCCTGGGCACGTTCCAGCGCATCGAACCGGGCGCCGTCAACTGGATGACGGCCGGGCGCGGCATCGTCCATTCCGAGCGCACGCCCAAGGACCTGGTGGGCGTGCCGCACCGCACCCACGGCCTGCAACTGTGGGCCGCGCTGCCGCAGGCGCACGAAGAGGAAGAGCCGGGCTTTTGCCACACGCCTGCCGCCGACATTCCCGAGCTTACCGTCGATGGCGCCGCCGTGCGGGTGCTGGTGGGCAGTGCGTTCGGTAAAACATCGCCGGTTAAAACCTATAGCCCGACCCTGTACCTCGATGTGCGCCTCAAGGCCGGCCAGGTACTGGCGCTGACCGGTTTGCCAGAAGAGGCGGCCCTGTACCCGATCAGCGGCGAGCTGGCGATTGACGGTGCGCCGCTGGCGCTGCACACGATGGCGCTGCTCGACACTGGCGCGCCGCAACAGAGCGTGGCAGCGGCGGGCGATGCGCATTTCGTCGTGATCGGCGGTGCAGCACTCGATGGCCGCCGCTTCATGTCCTGGAATTTCGTCTCATCGCGCAAGGAGCGCATCGTGCAGGCCAGCGAAGACTGGGAAGCGCAGCGCTTTCCCAAGGTGCCTGGCGAGACCGAGTGGATACCGCTGCCGGCCAAAAAGCCGTTAAGTTAAGCCGAAAATTCACATTGTCATTCCCGCTTTCGCGGCGGTCCGCCGATGCGGAATGACGACGCTTAACTTTAGCGCTATTAGCGCTCAGGCGGTGTGCATCACCGGCGCCGCCGTGCTATAGGCGTCTGCGGCGCTGGTGCGGATGATCCAGTGCTCGGGGTACGGGTCGCTGGCAAAGCGGCTGTGCCGCGCCACGCGGCTCAGTTTTTCCAGCGACACGCTCGGCGCCAGCGCGGTTTCCTTGCCGGTCAGCTGGTCCAGGTGCCAGAAGCCGCCGTGGCGGTGGAACAGCAGCGGCAGCGCCGCCGCGTGCGGTGCGGCGGCAAAGTTTTTCAGCGGGTAGCCGGGATGGGTGTCCGGCGCCAGCACGTAGTAGCACTCGGCGCTGGCGCCCTGGTCGATGCGGTGCAGGATCACGCCGTGCGGCATGATGGCGGTTACCTGCAGCACCGCCACGCCCTTGATGCTGGCCGTCAGTTCGATGCGCATGCCGAGGCGCAGTGCGGTTGGCTTGTGCTTGCCGGGCCAGACGCCGTCGAGCAGGATGCCGTAGCGCGATACGTCTTCGATCTGGAAGCCAGTGCCGTTGCGGCGGATGACCGCGTGGCGGCCCGACAGGCGGCGCGTCAGGCCGCCGGTGTCCTGGCCGCTGGCGCCGTAGTGGGTGAGCAGTACATCGGCCTCGGGATCGACCAGTTCAAACCGGCCGAACACGCATTCGTCGAGTGCAAACAGGCGTAGCTGGCGCTGTGCCCCGGCTTCGGGCGCGGCGTTGACCAGCGAGGCGGCGCGGCTGATATGCGGATGCACGGCGCTGGTGACCGGCATGTCGATTTCGATCAGGTCTTCGTCCCAGGCGATGGTGGAAAAGCCCAGGTCCACCTTGCCCGCCGGAGCATTGAGGTCGAGATGGGCGATGCCGGCGTTGCGGGCGGTGACGTCGATATCGAGACTGTCGCCACCCTGGGCGCTCACGCGCGCAATCGAGGCGTCGTCCGCCATCACGCGCACGTTTTTATGGGTGCTGAGGAAGATGCGGTGGATTTCGGTGAGCGTGGCGTCCAGCCGCGGCACCAGGATCACAAACGTGCAGACCCATTTGCGCGCCGCCAGGCCCGGATGTTGGCTCAGCAGCTCGATGCTGATCTGGTACTGGCCATGCTCCTTGTCGCGCGAGGAAAATTCGACGAACACGGGGCGCCATTCGCCGCCGACGGCGCGTACGAACTGCTGGCGCGCGCCGCCATTGGGTATCAGTTCCGACTGCAGTTGCAGCGCCAGCTGCGGCGCGCTGGCTTCCGGCATGCCGCGCAATTCGATTTTCAGCGTCTGGCGGCCGCCCGCTGCGCGCGGATCGAAGCCGCTGATATGCAGCTGCGGCCGACCGGCCTGGGTGCGCGGCAGGGGGCGTGCGTAGCTGGCCGATGCTGCCATCGGTGCTGCTGGGACCACTGGCGCCGAGGTGGACGGGGACGTTGCGCTGTTGTCTGTAGTATTTGTCAATGCGACGCCCGGCACCGTGGCCGGCGCGCCGGAACGGGTGGTGCGCAAGGCGCTCAGGAGCTCATAGCTGGAGGGCTCGGCTTGGGCGTGGCCGCCCTCGCAAGCTTGATTTCCAGTCATGACCCATTGAGTGCAATGCGGGTGCTGGGCATTACTGCATTTTTTCATGACAAACAGACCGATGGGAGTGTTGCCAGTGTATGCGGTTTACGGGCGCTTGGGCAAAAAAAAAGCCCGTTCCATCGCCCATATTTGTGCGCCATGCGCGTCACTGGGGCGGTCCCGCAACAACGGGCGCCCGCCAGCGCCAGCCATCGATCAAAAATGGTGCTCGATTGATGCAGTCGGTAGTGCTGTTTCGTCAATGTTTTGTGGCGAGGCGCCGCCTGCCGGTGGCGTAAAGCGCAGCACGATGGCGGTCAGGTTATCGAGGTGCAGCTGCGGCGGCGGATGGTCGGCATAGTCGGCAAACAGGGCGTCGAGCGCGGCGCCGGGTGGGTGGCCGGGACGCACCAGCAGCGCCGGCCAGCGCGCCGTCCAGGCGAGCGGCTGGCCGCAGGACCAGAAGCCGTCGGTGGCCAGCAGATAGAGCGCATCGGCGCGCACGTGCAGCGCGCGGCGGTCGGCCAGGTGGCGTAAAAACGGCGGCAGCCGCTGCGCATCGAGCGGCAGCAGCGCATCGCTGAGTAGCTGCGGGTTATCGAAGGCATTGCCGAGAATGTAGGCCTGGGAAATCTGCGGCCGGTGTTCTCCATGCACTTGCTGCCACCATTCCTGCTCGCCCAGCATGCCGTGCAGGGCAAAGCTGGTGGCCGGCACATGATCAACCGTGAGCGGATGGGCCGCCTGCGCGGTGATTTCGTACAGCCGCGAATCGCCGGCGTGGTACAGCATGGGCGCCTGGCCGGGCGCGATCTCCAGCAGCGTCAGCGTGGTGCCGGGCCGACGCCAGTCCTGGTGCTGGCCCAGGGCGGCAAAGCGTGCCTGCAGCGTGTGGTGCAGTGCATCGAGGCGGCTATCAAGTTCCTGCTGCGTGCGGCAGGCCGGCACCTGCAGCAGGCCGCTGGCCACTGCTTCGGCAGCCTCGCGGCCGTGGCCATGGCCGCCCATGCCATCCATGACTGCCACGCGTACATGGCCGGCCGGCCAGTCTTCCACCGTGGTGCTGCAGGGGGCCTGCCCGCGCAGGCAGACTGCGCGGCCGTTGGCGTCGATGAGCAGCAGATTGTCCTGGTTTTCCGGCAGGTGGTCTGCGCTGATGCTGGCGCTGCTGCGGGCGGCAAGGGCCAGGCCGGGGCCGAAATTCAGCAGGTCGGATATGCGGGTCATCAAGAGTCTTTCGGCGCTGGAATGGGCAAAAAACGGTGCAGCTATAGCTTAGCCGAAAAATCATGCTGGCTGATGTCAGCTTAGGGTGTGCGCTGTTCATCGCTGCGGCGCAGCCACAGGCTGCTGGACCAGCCGGTGCGGTCATGGCCATCGATGCGGGCCGTGACCTGCCACCAGTCGCCGCTGCGCCTGCCGGTGGCGATGACGGTGGCGCCGGCCGGCACAGTCCACAGGCGTGGCGCATCGACCCCGGCGGCGGTGCGCAGATTGAGGTCGCGATGTACCTGGAACGGCGTGCCGGCAGCCGGCACAGCCAGCGCCAGAGGGGGGAGCGGCGGTGGGCCGGCCAGCGCGGCGGCGCCTGCCGGCGCTGCGCCCGGCGCCATATACAGCAGCAGACTGCCCAGGCCCCAGGCGCCGACCGTGCAGATCAGCAGTCCGCGCGCCGTCGGGCGGCGCCACCAGCGGCGCGGCGTCAGCCAGGCCGCCAGGCATAGCGTGAGGCCCAGGCCTGCAGCAAAGGCGCCGGACTGATACAAAGTGACGGTCTCCATGCGTGCTTCTCCTCAGGCGTCGAAACGCAGCACGTAATGGCCGGCCACCAGATGGTGGCCATGCGGCAGCAGATAGGGGGCAGCAGCGCTGGCGTCGCCCATGCTGGCAACGAAAGCCAGGGTCTCATCGAGGTGGTACAAGGCCTGGCTGGCGCTGAGCCGGCCGATTTTGTAGCCGTTTTCAGAGGCTTCAAAACTGAAGGCATTGCGTGACAGGCCGATACGGTCGGCGCTGGCGATACCAGCACCATCGACACCATGGGCGCCGCCGGCACCATCGGCGCGGCGCACAAAACGCGGCGAATCGAGGACGCGCAGCGCCGCCAGCATGGCCGAGCTGCGGCCAAAGGTAAAGCGCGCGCCGCTGGCTACGGCTGCGCTCACCGGCTGGGCCAGGCATAGCAGGGCGCGGTAGCGGTCGGCCATGGCCGGCGCCGGCGCCAGCAGCCGCATGCTGCGCGCATCGACCGGAGCAAAGGTGGACGGGGTGGTGATGCGCTGGCGGCCCTCGGCGGTGCAGGCGTACAGGTCGTCGGCGGCATCGACGATAAAGCTGATGACTGGAGCCGTGGCATCGGCAGCATCGGCCCCGGCCGACAGCTTCAGCGCGTGGTCGAACGGCAGCACCAAGGCCTCGGTGCCGGTATCGCGGTAGCGGCTCAGGCGCGGTAGCGCCAGCGCCACCAGTTGCACCTGCTGCTGGGCCAGCGGCGCATAGGTGGCGTCGCTCTCGCCCGGCTTGTGGCTGGACGAATTGAGCGGCACGGCGGTCAGGTCGAGCGGCATGCCGTCGGTACGCTGCTGCCAGACGGCGGGGCGGGCCGTGCGCGCAGCTGCGATTGTGCCAGGCATGGCGCTACCTGGCATGGCGGCGGCACGCGCCGGTGCGTTGGCGGCTTGTGCGGCCGGCTGCGGTGTTGGCTGCTGTACCGGCTGCCGCGCCGGCGCCTGCGCGCGCGTGATCTTGAGCAGCAGGCGCGGGCTGCCACCCGGGCTGTCGTAGCGCGATGTGATCGTGTAGTAGCCGCTGCGCGGATCGAATTGGCAGTCAAAGGCGTCGCGCGGGCGCATCTGCACCACCGGGGTGGCATCGGGACCGTCGTTGATGATCAGGATGGCGCCTTCCGGTCCGAACGGCCAGCCGGTGGCGCGTGCTGCGGCCTGGCCGCCTTCGCCGCCGATCAGCGCCAGGCGCTGGTTGGGATAGATCGGGCAGACCGGATGCCAGATGGCGCTGTCGCGCGACACGCTGACCTGGTACAGGATTTTTTCGTCCGGAGCAGGCAGGTAGACCGCATGGCCAAAGCGCACCGCGATCTGGCCCGGCGCCAGCGTGTCTGTGCTGGCGCCGACGATATCGTAGCGCACCTGGTCGCTGCCGAGCAGATCGCCAAAATCCTTCTGGTGCAGCGCCGCCAGCGTTTGCGCGAGGTCGCGTGCGCGGGCGCCGCGTGTCAGGTGATAGTCGTCGTCCACGTCTTCCTGCGGCAATTCCAGTGTGACGTGTGAAAAACAGCGGGTGGCGGCGCGGCCACGGTGTTCGCGCGGGCTGCGTTCGAGCAGGTCGCGCAGCAGCGGGCGCCGCGAAAACAGCGCCATGCCGGGGGCCTGCCAGATGGCTTCGGCATTGAATACGTCGGCAATGCGGCCCAGGACTTCGTGTTGGACATAGACTGGCATGCTTCATTCTCCTTCTGTAGATTGCGCGCTGAGTGCACTGAAGGCTAGCAGGGGGCACAGGAAAAACAGCAGGTGGCTGCCGCCGGCCGACAGAAAACTCATGGGCTGGCCCATGATCGGAAAAATCGCCAGGTTGGTGCCCCACGACAGCAGCAAATGGCCGAATACAAAGGCGCCGCCGCCGCACAGCGCAAAATAGCGGTAGCGTGCCGACCAGGCCTGGCGGAAATTGCGGGCATTGGTGCTGGCGCGCCAGGCGTGCAGCGCCGCCAGCGCCAGGCCGGTCAGAAACGCCGCCTGCAAACCCCATAGCAGCAGCGCGCCCAGCAGCCCATGGCGGTAGATGAAAAACGAGGCGGCAAAATCATCCTGTACCGCCGGGATCAGCAATGCATTGCCGGCCGACTGGCCCAGCGAACGCAAGCCCAGCACGTGATCGGCGCCCAGCCAGCCGCCTTCGCTGACGGCGCGTGCGCCCAGCAGCAGTTGCTGGCCTGTGTGCGGGTGTTCGGCGGGATTGAGCCAGACCAGGAAGCGGTCGGCATAAAAGCCCCAGCGCACCAGGTCTTCGCTGCCACTCCAGCGCAGCCACGCCACCGTCAGTACCGCCAGCACGGCGATGGCGGCCAGGCAAGCCGTGAGCAGGTGGCGGCGGGCAATCAGCGCATACGCCAGCAGCATGGCGCCGCTCCAGACCAGCAGCAGGATCAGCGGCGAAAAATCATCGACCTGCACCAGCGCCATGCCCAATAAGGCCAGAAACAGCAGCACCGGTGCGGCCAGGCGCAGCCAGCGCAAGCCGTGATCGGCCGGATGCGGCGTTTTGCTGTGCCAGCCGAAGCGCAGCGCCAGGCAGTGCGCACTGAGCGCCACCAGCGCCAGCTTGGCCAGTTCCACCGGCTGCAGGTCGAATACGCCGCCTTCATCGCCCCACAGCACCTGCGCTGCCAGCGCTGCCAGCGCCACGGCGGCCAGCACGGCCAGCATGATTTCGATGCTGCGCTGGCTCAGTTGCCACTGCTGCTTGTACCGCCACCATAGCCGCAGCAGGGCGCCAAAACCGCAGCCGATAGCCAGCAGCGCAGCGCTTTTCTGGTAGTAGCGCAGCCACGCCGTTTGCGGCGCGCCCAGGCCCAGTTCGAGCTGGGTGAGCAGGCCCACCGCCAGCAGGATCACGGCGGCGGCGCTCAGCAAGGTCAGGCGTGGCTGGGGCTGGAGCACCAGCCACAGCAGCAGGGCGCAGGCGCCCAGCAGCATCGACAACGCCGCCGGCGGCGTCAGACCGGCGCGCTGGGCCAGCAGGACGGCCAGGCCAGCGGCCAGCAAGGCCACTGGCGCCAGCCAGGCGCTGGCGCCGGACAATGTTTGCAGCACGGGCGTCAGGCGCCGGCTTGCTCTGGCCTGGGTCAGCCATGCTGCTGCGGCGCCGTGGACGGCCAGGCAGGCAGCGCAGAACATGATCAAACCCCACGAAAAGTCGGCGCCGCCCGACCACAGGCTGCGCTGCTGCCAGTCCCACTGCACGCCAGCAGCCAGCGGCAGGTCCGGCGCGCCATGGTCGCTGTAATACAGGCTGACATGGCGCCCTGGTGTCAGCCGTAAGGTGCTGGCAGTGGCAGCGAGTGCAAAGCGGGTATGGCCGGCGATCAGGGCGCTGGCGCCGGCCAGCGGCGCTTCCTGGCGGCGCAGATCGGCGCCGTTCAGTTGCACAATGGCGTGGGCGCCGTCGCCCTGGCCCGCCGCCAGTTGCACGCTACCCTGGTGGCGGCTCAGCTGCGCCGCCCCTGCGGCCACGCCCGCCAAACCGAGGCGGTTGCCGCAAACCAGATTGCCGCCGAAATGCAGGGGACGGACAATGGTCAGCATGTCCGGCGCCATGCGGTTCCACCACGCGCTGGCCTTGCCGGACAGGCGCGTGGCGGGGCAGGCGGCCAGCGGCTGGCCGTTGCGGTAGAGGGTGGCGCCGTCGTAGCGCCACAGTTTGCCAGCGTGGCTGAAGCGCACACTGCGGGCATCGCTGGCGCTCACCTTGAAGACGGCGGCGTCGATCTGAAAGGTATTGCCGGCGCTCAGCGGCGTGCTGCCGATACGCTGTTCTGTGCTGCCACGCTGCACCAGCACCTGGCGCGCGGTGCTGAGGTTGCTCACCATCCAGCCTTGAGTCGGATCGCGGCGCAGCGACAGGTGTTCGCGCTCGGCGTGCGGCGCCGCCAGCTCGCGCTGGCCCAGCACCATGCTGGCGCCTGGCGCCAGCGTGATAGTGATGGCTGCCGGCAGCCAGGCGGCCGGCGCCCGTAGCAGGGCCAGCGCTTGCAGTGCGTACAGCAGCCCGAGGATGGCCAGCGTCAGCGCCATGCCGGAATGTATTCTGAACGCCGCCAGCCAGGCTGCGGTTCGCATCAGCGCAGACAGGGCATGGGGGGTGTGGTGGTGTGCCGGCGGCGGCGCTGCGTGCAAACGGCGGGCAGTCGCCATCATGCCTCCTGAAAGTGGCGCCAGTTGTTGCTGGCGGTCGGGCGGCCCAAGGTCTCGAAAGCGCTGTCGGGCAGGGCGGTGGCGTCGCCGGCGCAGGCATCGATACCGTGCATGGCATGGGCAACACTATTGGCAACTACACCCAGCATGCGGCTGATGTCGAGCGCGTGGCGTGGCCGCTGCGCCGGATCGGCTTGGAGCAGGGTGCGCAGCAGCGCCAGCGCCGGCGTTCTGGCGCAAGGAGGCAGTGCAGCGGCAAAGCGCGCTGCTTCATCGTCCCCCAGCGTGGCCGGAATGGCGCCGCCGTGGCGGCTGCGCAGCAGGTCGGCGCCGGCCGTGTGGTGTTGGCGATAGGCCTGGCCGCAGTCGCTGCAAAAGCGCAGCGCTATGCCGCCGCTGACCAGGAAGTAGAACAGCGCGCCCAGTGAAAAATAATCGCTGGCTGTTGCGGTGGCATAGCCGCCGTCATGGACGGGAAAAAACTGTTCCGGCGCCTGCCAGTTGGCGGTGCCGGCATACGAGTGTAACTGGGTGCTGGCGCGCTGGCGGTTGGTGCCAAAGTCGGCCAGCTTGACGGTGTTCAGGTGGGCGTCGAGCAGCACATTGGCCGGTTTCAGGTCCAGGTAGCGCCAGCCATACTGGTGCACCTTGGCCAGCGCCTGGTTCAGTTGCGCCATCCAGCCTAGCGTGCGCGCCAGCGGCAGGCGTTGGCCCGCAGCGCGCAGCGCCGCCATGTGCTTGCCCAGGTCGGTGGACAGCAGTTCCAGCGCCAGTACCGGCAAACCGGCATGCCAGCCGCTGTCGAGCAGGCGCACAATATGGCGCTCATCCCACGGTTCGAGCGACTGCAAAAAGCTGATTTCATTGGCGGCGCTGGCTATCCAGCGCTCGCGCTGCGCCGGCAGGGCGCGTTCCATCTGCTGCTGGTTGATCAGCTTGAGCGCCACATCGCCACTGGCATGCGGCGCGCTGGCGCGCCAGATCAGGCCATAGGCCGAACTGCCGATCTGCTCGCGCAGCCGGTATGGGCCGAGTTCCAAAGCGATGATTGCGTCTGCTGTCGTCATGATGTCCCCTGCACTGTGCGCTGTCATGGAAAACTAGCGGGGGGACGACGAAAAAGCCCCCGTGACGTTGCGCTGTCACGGGGGCCAGGGAGGGATAGCTAAGGGCTGAACTTAGCGGTCGTAGCGATAGTAGCGATCGCCCCGGTCATGGTATTCGCGCCGGGTTTCGCGATATGACTCGCGATAGCCGTCGCGGTAGCCGTCACGATACGATTCGCGGTAGTGCGGGCGGGCCGGTTCCACGTAGACCACGCGCGGGGGCGGCGAATAATAGCGTGGCGGCGGTGCGTAATAGGTTGGTGGCGCCTGGTAGTAGACAGGTGGCGGCGGCGAATATACGCGGGTTTCCACGTAGCGGTCGCGATAGCGGTCATGACGGCCCGAGCTCAAGCTGTTGCCCACGGCAGCGCCCACCAGGCCGCCGACGATGGCGCCATCGCGTCCGCCGGCGCTGTTGCCTATCGCTGCACCCACCACAGCACCGGCAACCGTGTTGAAATCACGGTCGCCTGCGTTGGCTGCCGGCGATATTGCTGCTGCCAGCAGCACGGTGCCCATCGCGGTGCCCATCAATTTTTTACTCAACATGGTAATCCCCTTGCTGCGGCGACGGATCGGAATGATACGCCAGCCGTTGATGTCACTATAAAGCCTGGCCGGGAATGCGCAATCTGTAAAACACCTGCTTACAATCTCGGCGTTTCGGTAAAGGCTTGTAACAATTAAGGCACCAGGGGCGTTAGCGCGTCTGCGCTTCCCACTCGGGGCGCAGCAGGCTCAATACCTGCACATCCTGGAAGCGGCCATGGATGAAGAAGCTCTGGCGCAGGATGCCTTCGGCAGTAAAACCGCATTTCCGGGCGATGCGGATCGAGCCGGCATTTTCGGGCGCCGACAGCAGTTCCAGACGGTGGTACTGGTGCACCTGGAACAGGTAATCAACCAGCAGACGGCACGCCTCGCTCACATAGCCGCGTCCCGCCAGTTTGGGGTCGAACAGGCGGTAGCCGATTTCACGCGTGGTGGGCGTGCGGCTTTTGAAGTGGCTGATCACGCCGACGATATGGTGCAGCGAGTCTTCGATGACAAACAGCTCACTGTCGTCGGTGACGAAGCTGTTCTGCATGAACTCCTTGCGCAGCGTTTCCGGCGACTTGAAATGCGTGGAAAAATAATCGCCGCGCGAGGGCAGGTCGTTGACCAGGGCGATAAATGTATTGAGATCGGCGCTGGTCACATGGCGCACGATGCAGAGTTGACCCTTGAGCATGGCCACTTTCCGTTGTCCGAAGAAGACAATGGTAAGCCAGCGCCCATGACAAATCAACATGGATGACAAGTGTGTCATGATCGGGTATCGTTGACTGTAATGTTGCAACCTATCCACCTTTACAGGAACCGCATGAAACCTGCTTTCCCTCCCGCCACCCGCAAATCGCGCCTGTCCCTGACCATTCTCGCCAGCTGCCTGCTGAGCGCCACCGCCCTGGCGGCGCCCGCCAACGATCCCGCCACGCTGGACCAGATCCGCGACCGCGCCATGCAGGACGACTGGGCCTATGAGCGGTTGGCCGACATGACCGACCTGATCGGCCCGCGCCTGTCCGGTTCCGCCGGCGCTGCCGCGTCGGTCGAGCAGGTGGCGGACGCCATGCGCAAGCTGGGCGCCAAGGTGACGCTGCAGCCGGTCAAGGTGCCGCACTGGGTGCGTGGCGAGGAAAAGGCGCAACTGGTGGAATACACGGGACGCCCGGCCGGCATCACGCAAAAAGTGGTGCTGACCGCACTGGGCGGCTCGGGCGCCACCCCGGCGGCAGGCTTGAAGGCGCCAGTGGTCACCATCCGCGATTTCGATGAACTGAAAGCGCGCGCGGCCGAAGTGAAGGGCGCCATCGTGCTGTTTGACGTCGCCTTTGATGCCGAGATGGCCAAAGGCGGGCAGGCTGGGCGCGCATACGGACGCGGCTCCAACTTCCGCACCAACGGCCCGCGCCTGGCGCAGGAGCTGGGTGCGGCAGCCGCGCTGGTGCGCTCGGTAGGCGGCGCCGATTTCCGCCTGGCTCACACCGGCGTGACCAATCTGGTTGACGGTAAACGCATCCCTGCCGCCGCCGTCACTGCCGAAGACGCGATGCTGATCACCCGCCTGCAAAAGCGCGGCCCGGTCAC
The DNA here is from genome assembly GCA_040508275.1 of Duganella sp. Taxonomy (GTDB): domain Bacteria; phylum Pseudomonadota; class Gammaproteobacteria; order Burkholderiales; family Burkholderiaceae_D; genus Rugamonas. The sequence continues at coordinate 3,388 of JBEVNE010000309.1, read as the reverse complement.
CATGCACCTGACGCTGACGCCGCAAAACCTGCCGGACGCCGACAGCTTTAACGTGATCGCCGACCTGCCAGGCACGGAAAAACCGGAAGAAGTGGTGATCGTGTCGGGCCACCTCGATTCCTGGGACCTGGCCACCGGCGCCCATGACGACGGCGCCGGCGTGGCGGCCGCCATGGCGGTCATCGACACGCTGAATAAACTCAACCTCAAGCCGCGCCGCACGATTCGCGTGATCGCCTGGATGAACGAGGAAAACGGCACCCGTGGCGGCAAGGGCTATTTTGAGCTGAACAAGGACAAGCTGGAGCAGCACTTTGCCGCCATCGAATCGGACCACGGCGCCGGCCGCCCGTTCGGCATGATCAGCAGCGTGCGTCCATCGGTCGTCAAGTATTTCGCGCCGCTGCAAAAGTCGCTCGACAAGATTGGCGCCGGCGTATTTGACCGCCGCGACATCGCCGGCGCCGCCGACACCCTGCCGCTTGAACGCGCCGGCGTGCCGGTATTCATGCCGCTGGTGGACTTCAGCACCTACTTCAACTACCACCACACGGCCGCCGACACGCTCGACAAGGTCAGCCCGCTGCACCTGAAGCGCCAGGTGGCGGTGATGACCTCGCTGACCTGGTTCCTGGCGAATATGGACGAAAACATCGGCCGCACGGTGCAGCCGCAGTAAGAGTTTATGTCAGCAGGGAGGTGGTAGCCGGGGCGCGCAAGCAGCGTCTCGCTAGCTGCTGATATAGCTGGTGAGAATCAAGGCAAGAAGGTAATCTGCGATCCCTGATTGGCACCTGGGCTCCTATCGAGCGTGAGTTTGTAGCCCGGGCCAAGATTCGAAGACTAACAAAGTCTTTTCTGGGACGTGGACCGGCATAATTGGCCGGCCCTTGGTTCCTGGATTAGAGGTTAAGCTCCTGGAAGGCTTTCTCCAGCAATGCTGCGAGAAGGTCATACTGGTAGTAGACCGTTCCGTACCCGTCGGAGCCATTCTTGTAGGAAAAGCCAGCCGTGAATCGACCTCAAGTCCGCAAGCCTCCGCCATTCAACCCTGATCGTCCCCATCCACAGCGCATGGGCAAGCTTCGCCCACCGCACGCCGGATCCATTGTGCCTGGCCAATTTAGCAACATGCCGTCGATTTCGTAATGATTTATGCCGCACCCAGCCTAATGATGTATATAGTCACTCCGGCTATGTAATGGCAGCCCCCCAAATGCCAGCGGGGATGCTTAAAATGCAACGGATTATAAAATTTTGCTTCATTTGGAAGTTTTTTACTAGGCCAGCCTTGTATTTGCATTTAGGAGCGCCCAATATAATAGGCATTCAGTATGACAGTGCCTAATTTAATGAGCAAATTCTTGATGCCTTTGGAAGTCGCTGACCGGCTTGCCCGGCTGGGACAGCGCATCCGTGTAGCGCGCATTCGGCGCGGCTGGTCGGTTGCCGATCTCGCCAGCAAGGCAGGCATCAACCGCAACACCCTCACGGCGCTGGAACTTGGCAAGCCCGGTACGGCGGTCGGTGTGAGCTTCACGGTGCTGTGGGCGCTTGGGCTCGAGAAATCTCTGGACGCTGTTGCGGACCCTGATAGCGATTTGCATGGCAAGGCGCTCGAAGCATCGCGCCGTCCGACGCGGGCGGGCAAGACCCGCAAGGCCAGCGATGACTATGACTTCTGAGCGCGAAGCTTATGTCTACATTCAACTGCCCGGCACCATGGAAACAGTGCCGGCAGCGCTGCTGAGGGTCCAGACGCTGCCCGACGGCACCCAGATTGGCCGGTTTCGTTACGGCGACCGTTATCTCAGGCGCCAGGAGGCGGTCGCACTCGATCCATTTCGGTTGCCTCTTGCAAAGAAAGTATTCGAGTTCACGCAGCTCAAGGGCATCCCTGGTGCAGTGCGAGACGCCAGCCCCGACGCCTGGGGACGTCGTGTGATCGAGCACAAGCTTGAGCGCAGCGCCGCTGACCTCCAGGAAATTGACTATCTGCTGCATGGACCGCAAGACGGAGCAGGGTACCTGAGCTTCGGGCTCACGGCCGAACCTCCCGCGCCCAAGCGCCAGTACAACCGCACGCATCACCTGGCCGAGCTGATTGAAGCCACACAAGCAATCGAAGATGGGCGACCGGTGGCTGCCCATCTGCTCGAACAACTCGATCCCGGTACCAGCATGGGTGGCGCACGCCCAAAGGCTACGATTGAAGACGCGCAAAGTCTCTGGCTCGGTAAGTTTCCGGCCAGAGATGATCGCTTCAATCTGCAGCGGGTGGAATTTGCGACGCTCGACCTGGCTCGCAGATGCGGCCTGAACGTCGCGCATGCACGGCTGTTGTCCGTCGGCGAGAGCGATGTGCTGATGTTGCAGCGTTTTGACCGCGACCGCACCGATGCGGGCTACCTCAGATTTGGTCTTGTCAGCGGCTTGACCGTGCTCGACTGCGGCGACAGCCACCTGGACCGCGAGCGTTGGTCCTATCCGCTGATGGCCGACAACCTGCGCCGATGGTCCGACAAACCCCAAGCCGACTGCGCCGAACTGTTCAGACGGATGGTCTTCAATGCCGCCGTCACCAACAATGACGATCATCCTCGTAACCACGCGCTGTTGCGCAGACAGAAGGGATGGCGGCTATCACCGGCGTATGACCTCGTGCCCGCGCCCGTGGTCAGCCTGGAGCGGCGCGACCTTGCATTGACCGTTGGCGACTACGGTCGCACGGCGAGCATCTACAACCTGCTGTCACAGGCGGGGCGTTTCGGTCTATCGGAGCACGAGGCGCGTGAGATGATCGATCAACTTGTGAATGTTGTCCGACATTGGCGCAACAGTTTTCACGCCTGTGGTGTGTTGGCCAAAGATATCGACTACGTCGCGCCGGCCATTTTGCCTGAGTGCTTCTTCTTCGGAAGGCGTCTCGATGCGTGAGCCGCAATGGAGACTGGTTTACACTTTCTTATTCAGAATGCAGGCTAAAAAGTATTCAACGGTATCTTCAGATAACGCACACCATTCTCCTCAGCCTCGGGCAGTTGCCCTGCACTGAGGTTGACCTGGATCGCCGGCAGGATCAGCGTCGGCATCTCCAGCGTGGCGTCGCGCCGCGTGCGCATGTCAACAAAAGCCTGTTCCGTTATGCCGTCATGGATGTGGATATTGTGCGCGCGCTGGGCCGCCACGCTGGTTTCCCAGCGCGCCTCGCGCCCTTGCGGTGGATAGTCGTGGCACATGAACAGCCGCGTGGACGGCGGCAGATCGAGCAGGCGCCGCACCGAGCGGTACAGGGTGGTGGCGCAGCCACCAGGAAAATCGCAGCGCGCCGTGCCCACATCGGGCATGAACAGTGTATCGCCGACGAACACGGCGTCGCCTATCCGGT
>JBEVNE010000299.1:0-3121 GCA_040508275.1 Duganella sp. | reverse complement strand
CCTTAGTTAAAAGAAATTGGAGAGCAGCATGGACGACCGAGCACTGTGGCGTGAAGATGCCCGCGTGATCAGCCTGGTGGGCCTGGCCCACGGCACCTCGCACTTTTACCATTTGATTCTGGCGGCACTGATTCCCTGGCTTAAGCCCGAATTCCACCTCACATACGGCGAGCTGGGCTTGCTGATGACGGTGTTTTTTGCCGTTTCCGGCGTCGGCCAGGCGCTGGCTGGCTTCGTGGTTGATCGATTCAGTGCGCGCGTGGTGCTGATGAGCGGCGTCGCCTTGCTCGGCGTGTCGGCGCTGGTGCTGTCGTTTTCCACCAGCTACGCGCAACTGATGGCTGGCGCCTTTCTGGCCGGCTGCGGCAACTGCGTGTTTCACCCGGCCGACTACACGCTGCTCAATCAGCGCGTATCCAAGGCGCGGCTGGCGCACGGTTTTTCCGTGCATGGCATCAGCGGCAATATCGGCTGGGCGCTGTCGCCGGTGTTCCTGACCTCGGTGGCCGGCAATACCGACTGGCGCACCGCGCTGCAGTGGGCCGCGCTGCTGCCGCTGCTGGTGCTGGCGCTGCTGCTGTGGAATCGCCACGCCCTGCGTCCGCAAGCGGTGGCAGCACCTTCTGCGGCCGGCGCCGGGCAGGCAGCCGGTGGCGCGCTGGGCTTTTTGCGCCTCAAGGTGGTATGGATGTGCTTTGCCTTCTTCGTGATTTCGGCGGTGGCGCTGGCCGGCGTGCAAACCTTTGCCTCCACCAGCCTGGTCAGCCTGTATGGCATGTCGCTGGCCTGGGCTACTTCGGCCTACACCTGCTTCATGCTCGCTTCCGCTGCCGGCATGTTGTACGGCGGTTTTCTCGGCGCCGGCAGCCGCCACCACGACCGCATCATCATGCTGGCGTTTGCTTCGGCCGCCGTGTTTGCGCTGGTGCTGGCCGCTGCCGTGGTGCCGGCCTGGATGGCGATTGTGCTGATGGGCATGATCGGCTTCGTCACCGGCATCGCTGGACCGTCGCGCGACCTGATGATACGCGGCGCAGCGCCTGCCAACGCCACCGGCCGCGTGTTTGGTGTGGTGTATTCGGGCCTCGATACCGGCCTGGCCATCGGCCCGCTGCTGTTTGCCGCCTTGATGGACGCTAATCAACCGGCGGCGGTGTTCGTCTGTATCGGCATCTTCCAGGCTCTGGTGATCGTGACCACGCTCGGCGTCGGCAACCACAGCCGGGTAGCGGCTGTACCCAAAACAGCCTAATTCTTCAGCGTCATCCTGGCGCATCCGCACGCGCTCAACAGACCGGCACGGTTTGTTGGGCGAATACATCACTTTCCCCGACTTTTTTTATAGAGATCAGCTTGCCTTGCGCAAGCTGAGGGCGTTTTGCGGCCCGGTTTTTCACCTGACGAAAAATCAATTTCACAATGTGGGATTTCATGTGGTTTCGCAGCATCACTATCTTTCACGCAGAGAAAGATGGTTTCGTATGATGAAAAATGAATTTTATCAGTTTGATTTTAAAGGAAAAAATTTTAGTTATATGTCTTATAGAAGACTACTCGTGCGCTGCACAAAAAGGTCTACTATTAATCCAACTGCACAGCTTCTTTTTCACTTCACCGTCACCCTCAAGGAGAACACCATGGCCACTCGTGAACAGCAAATCGCCGCCCTGCAACAGGACTGGGACACCAACCCGCGCTGGAAAGGCGTAACCCGCACCTACACCGCCGAAGACGTGGTGCGCCTGCGCGGTTCGCTGCAGATCGAGCATACGCTGGCCAAGCGCGGCGCTGAAAAACTCTGGGACCTGGTCAACAACGAGCCCTTTGTCAATGCCTTGGGCGCGCTGACCGGCAACCAGGCCATGCAGCAGGTGAAGGCCGGCCTGAAAGCCATCTACCTGTCGGGCTGGCAGGTGGCGGGCGATGCCAACGTTGCCGGTGAAATGTATCCCGACCAGTCGCTGTACCCAGCCAATTCGGTGCCGCTGGTGGTGCGCCGCATTAACAATACCTTCCAGCGCGCCGACCAGATCCAATGGTCGGAAGGCAAGGACGATATCGATTTTTATGCGCCCATCGTGGCCGACGCCGAAGCCGGTTTTGGCGGCGTGCTCAACGCCTATGAACTGATGAAGTCGATGATCGACGCTGGCGCTGCCGGCGTGCACTTCGAGGATCAACTCGCATCGGTCAAAAAATGCGGCCACATGGGTGGCAAGGTGCTGGTGCCATCGCGCGAAGCCGTGGAAAAACTGACCGCTGCGCGCCTGGCGGCCGACGTCATGGGTACCTCGACGCTGGTGATCGCCCGTACCGATGCCGAAGCAGCCGACCTGCTGACCTCGGACGTGGACGATAACGACAAGCCGTTCTGCACTGGCGAACGTACGGTGGAAGGCTTCTACAAGGTCAAACCCGGCATTGAGCAGGCGATTTCGCGGGCGCTGGCCTATGCTCCGTACGCCGACCTGGTATGGTGCGAAACCGGCAAGCCGGACCTGGCCTTTGCCCGCCAGTTTGCCGACGCCGTGCACGCCAAGTTCCCTGGCAAAATGCTGGCCTATAACTGCTCGCCATCGTTCAACTGGAAGAAAAACCTGGACGACGCCACCATCGCCAAGTTCCAGAAAGAGCTGGGCGCCATGGGTTACAAATTCCAGTTCATCACGCTGGCCGGTTTCCATGCGCTCAATTACGGCATGTTCAACCTTGCGCATGGTTATGCGCGGCACCAGATGTCGGCTTTCGTGGAATTGCAGGAAGCGGAATTTGCTGCTGCGGAGAAGGGCTTTACTGCGGTGAAGCACCAGCGCGAAGTCGGTACCGGTTACTTCGATGCGGTGACCCAGACCATTCAGAATGGCCAGTCCTCGACCACGGCGCTGCATGGTTCGACTGAAGATGAACAGTTCTTTGATAAAAAAGTGGCCTGAAATTACAACAAGCCCGTCAGGTCGGGCCCTTATACAGGGCCCGACCTCAACTATACCGGCGTATCGCTACACGATGCCGGATTTAACGGTCTGCCCTATGGGGTGCCGTGTTGCGCCTGCAAATGCTGCTGCAAGTGGTGTTGCAGGCGTTTTTCGTATTCTACGGCGTCGGTGACTGCGGCGAGGTC
>JBEVNE010000293.1:0-3773 GCA_040508275.1 Duganella sp. | reverse complement strand
CGACGAGCAGACCCGCAACGAGTTTCTGGCCACGGGCTGGTCCGAGTCGCGCCGCGCCGGCCTCGATGCCGGCCTGGTGCGGGGCCTGATCCAGGTCGAATCGGCCTACCGCAAATACGCTGTTTCGATTGCCGGGGCGCGCGGCTACATGCAGGTGATGCCGTTCTGGACTAATGTGATTGGCGATCGCAACCGCAGCGCCCTGTTCCACATGCAAACCAACCTGCGCTACGGCTGCGCCATCCTGCGCATGTACCTCGACATGGAAGGCGGCAACCTGTACCTGGCCCTGGGCCGCTACAACGGCAGCCGTGGCAGGGCCGAGTACCCGAATGCGGTGCTCAAGGCGTGGAATAACTGGAAATAAAAACGCCCCCAGCGCGCAAGCAGTGGGGGCGTTTTGGCGCGGCGCAGAAGGCCGCAGCGCTTATTTCAGGTGTTCGGAAATCAGTTTGGTCATCTCGAACATCGACACTTGGGCTTTGCCGCCGAACACAGCTTTCAGCTTGTCGTCAGCGTTGATATTGCGGCGGTTGGCTGGATCTTGCAGGTCCAGCTTTTTGATGTAATCCCAGACTTTTTTGGTCACTTCGGTGCGCGGCAGCGGGGCGGCGCCGACGATGGCGGCCAGCGATGGCGATGGCGTCAGTTCTTTCATGAAGGCGGCGTTCGGCTTGCGCACGGCGGCTGGTGCGTCGGCTTTTTTTGCTGCCGGTTTTGCTGCGGCTTTTGCGGGTGCTGCAGCTTTTTTGGTGGCAGCCGGTTTAGCGGCTGCGGCCGTAGCCTTAGCGGGTGCTGCTGGGGTTTTTTTGGCTGTTGCCATCGTTGAGCCTCCTTAACAAACACATGAACTACATAGGGGAAATTGCGCAATTGATCGCACCGGCTAATATTGGTGGGGATTCAAGCCTTATGCAAGCGTTTTTCGCGTTTTTGTCCGGAAACACGACGTAATTCTGTGACTATGCGCGCCAGTGCACCTTTCGGGCGCGTGCACTGGCATTTTTCCCTGTAACCAAGCGGCTTTCAGCGGTTTTTACCAACTGATCAAGGCCCGCTTGGAGGTTGTTTCAAAATGAGCGCAGCTAGGCGCAGCGCCGCAGACAGTGCGCCTGCACGACAAGGCGCTGGCACGACGCTGCGGTCTTTTTGAAGCGACCTCTTAACGCATGCCTGGGATCATGCCTTTCATTGACCGCATCATCTTCATCATGCCGCCGCCGGACAGCTTTTTCATCATGGTTTGCATCTGCTCGAACTGGTTCAGCATGCGGTTGACTTCCTGCACCTGCACGCCGGCGCCGGCGGCGATGCGGCGCTTGCGGGTGGCCTTGATCAGTTCCGGTTTGGCGCGTTCGGCCGGGGTCATGGAATCGATAATGCCGACCATGCGCCGCACCTGTTTGTCGGCCTGGTCCATGTTGGCGTTGCCGGCCGCCTGCTGGAACTGCGCCGGCAGCTTGTCCACCAGACTGGCCATGCCGCCCATTTTCTTCATCTGACCGAGTTGCGCCTTGAAGTCGTTCATATCGAACTTGGCGCCGCTTTTCATCTTGTTGGCCAGGTCGGCGGCAGCCTTGCTGTCCACGCCCTTGCGCGCTTCTTCCACCAGCGCCATGATGTCGCCCATGCCCAGCACGCGGCTGGCCATGCGCGCCGGGTCGAACGCTTCCAGACCGTCGAGCTTTTCCGACACGCCGGCAAACTTGATCGGCTTGCCGGTAATATGGCGCACCGACAGCGCTGCACCGCCGCGTGAATCGCCATCGAGCTTGGTCAGCACGATGCCGGTCAGCGGCAGCGCATCGTTAAACGCCTTGGCCGTGTTGATGGCGTCCTGGCCCAGCATGGCGTCGACCACGAACAGCGTTTCCACCGGCTTGACCGCGCCGTGCACGGCGGCGATTTCTTTCATCATTTCTTCATCGATACCGAGACGGCCGGCGGTGTCGATGATCAGCACGTCGTGGTAATGCTTCTTGGCCCAGTCCAGTGCGGCCAGCGCGATATCGACCGGCTTGTCCTGGGCAGTGGACGGGAAGAAGTCGGCGCCGACCTGGCCGGTTACCGATTGCAGCTGGGCGATCGCGGCCGGACGATAGACGTCGGCCGACACGGTCAGCACTTTCTTTTTCTTTTCTTCCTTGAGGTACTTGGCCAGCTTGCCGACGGTGGTGGTTTTACCGACACCCTGCAGACCGGCCATCAGGATGATGGCGGGCGGCTGCTGGGCAAAGCTGATCTGCGTGGCTTCCGGTCCCAGGTCGGCGCCCATCAGGCTGGCCAGCTCGCGCTGCACCACGCCCACCAGCGCCTGGCCGGGCGAGAGCGAGGAAATGACTTCCTCGCCCATGGCTTTTTCTTTGACGCGGGCGATGAATTCGCGCACGGCCGGCAGGGCGACGTCGGCCTCCAGCAGCGCCATGCGCACTTCGCGCAGCATTTCGGCGGTGTTGGCTTCGGTCAGGCGCGCCTCGCCGCGCATGGTTTTGACGACCTTGGCAAGGCGTTGAGTCAGATTATCTAGCATGTGGAACCTGTGGGAGCTGTGATGGAGCCGGCGTGAGGCGCTGCGCCGTCGCCGGACGGACAATGGCCGCCATTTTACCTTAGTCGTGGGTTGCGGCGGAAAGCGGCGGACGTGGCTGGAGCGGCTATCGATACCAGATGAATAATTTCTCATTGACAATATATTGGCGAGGGCGCATTGTTCTTGTTTTGCTAATTTACTGAGAGATCAGCATGACCGAATTCCAGGGCCAGTTTCAGGACAAATTTCCGGATCAATTCCGGCAGCAACCGGGGCAGCAGGAACCACAGGCGGCGCCCGCGCAGTACCTGAAGTTTCACGCTTCCGGCAGCGAATACTTCCGCATCTGGATCGTCAACCTGTTGCTGAGCATTGTGACGCTCGGTATCTACTCGGCCTGGGCCAAGGTGCGCCGCAACCAGTATTTTTATTCCAGCACCGAGCTTGCCGGCGGCAGTTTTGAATACCATGGCAACCCGGTATCCATCCTCAAGGGCCGCATTGTGGCGGCCGTGGTGGTCGGCGCCTATGTATTTGCCGGCAATGTGTCGCCGCTGCTGGCCGCAGTCATGGCGCTGGTGATGGCGCTGATCACGCCATGGTTCATCTGGCGCAGCCTGCAGTTCCAGCTGCATAACTCGGCGTATCGCGGCATCCGCTTCCGCTTCGACGGCCGCCTGCGCGAGGCATATATCAACTGCCTGCTGCGGCCCCTGCTCAATATCGTCACCTTCGGCCTGGCAACGCCGTATATCCATCAGCGGCTCAAGGCCTGGCAGTTCAACCGCAGCCGTTTTGGCCAGGCGCGGTTTTCCCTGCACGGTGGCGCAGGGCCGTTCTACAAGCTGTATGCGGCATTCGTGATCCTGGCGATCATCGTCATCGGCGTTGCCATGTGGTCGCTGCTTTCCGCCGCGCCTATCCAGATGGCCAAAGGCAATCTGAATGTCAAGGCCGATCAAATTGCCCGCAGCATGTGGATTTTTGCTGCCATCTATATTCTGCTGCTGTCGCTGATACCGCTGTTTGTCTCGCTGGTGCAGAACCTGGTGTGGAACCATGCCCAACTGGAGCAGCACCGCTTCCAGTCGGAAGTGAAATGGGGCCGCATGCTGTTTATCATCGTCAGCAATTATGGGGCGGTGATCTGCACGCTGGGCCTGTTCCTGCCGTTTGCCCAAGTGCGCCTGATGCGTTACCGGTTCGATTCGCTGGCACTGTTGCCGCAAGGGAGCCTCGATGA
>JBEVNE010000260.1:0-34395 GCA_040508275.1 Duganella sp. | reverse complement strand
GCAACTGGCGCCGGTAAACGCGGCGCCCACGCCGCCCAGGCGCTGCCAGGTGCGCAGCGCAAACAGGTAGGCGGCGCGCGTCAGGCGCGTGGGGATGTTGTCATCTTTCGACAGCAGCGGCATGAAGATGCCGGCCAGGTTGCCCGACGCTTCCTGGGCCGGCTGCGGGTGGCGCTCGATCAGGGTGACCTGCCAGCCGCTGGTGCACAGGCGCTCGCACAGCGCCGATCCGGCCAGGCCGGCGCCGATCACCACGGCACGCCGGGTCAGCGCCGGCGCTGCAGCGGGCACATCGTCCGGCAATGGCGAACGGGTGCGCGGCAGGTACTGGCCGATGATGGCGCCGGCACCTGGATCATCTTGCGCAATCCGGCAGGCAAAGCCGGCCGCCGTCAGCGCCCATACCAGCGCTTCATCGGGTGCTTGCACATGCAGCACGGCGCCCGGCAGCGCCAGCCGCGCCAGCGTGCGCGCATACTGCGTCGGCGACATCTGTTCCGGGTCGGGGGCCGATGCGCCGAGATGGAAGACGTTGACCCGGGCGACGATCTGCGGCAGCAGCGCGTGCAACTCGCCAGCCAGTATATCGAGCGTTACACGCCCATCATCGAGCACGATGCGGTGAAAGCCGGGCAGATCGAGCGGCCACCGTTGGCGCAGCTGGGCATCGTTAATCAGCGTAGCATCGGGCACGTGCGGCGCCAGCACCAGGTAGTGCAACTGCGCGTGGCCGCGCGCGCGCGCCGCGGCAAAGCGCGCACCGTCGCCGAAGGCGGTATCGAGAATGACGTGAAGCTGCCCCAGGCTCATGGCTTCGTGGGAGTGCGGCGGCTGTGGTGGCAAAAGCATCCAGGCTCGTGATCATCGACCATGCCGATGCCTTGCATATAGGCATAGACAATGGTGGAACCGACAAACTTGAAGCCCAGCTTCGCCAGGTCTTTGGAAAGGCGGTCCGACAGCGCCGTCTTGATGATGCGCTCGCCGCTGGCGTTGCGCAGCGGCTGGCCATCGACATAACTCCACAGCAGCCGGTCCAGGCTGTCGCCGCCGGCGCGCAGCCGCAGGTAGGCCTGCGCATTGCTGATCGCCGACGCCACCTTGAGGCGGTTGCGCACAATGCCGGGGTTGGCCAGCAGCTCGGCCACCTTGTCCGGGCCATAGGCGGCGATCCGCTCGGCATCCCAGTTATCAAAAGCCAGGCGGTAGCTTTCGCGCTTGTTGAGCACAGTCTCCCAGCTAAGCCCCGCCTGCGCGCCTTCCAGGTTGAGCATCTCGAACAGCCGGCGTTCGTCATGGCAGGGCACGCCCCATTCTTCATCGTGGTACGCCAGGTACAGAGGATTGGACGGCTTGGCCCAGCTACAGCGTGTGATGGTCATGAGCGTGTGAAGATATCGGCAGGCAGGAGCGCCAGTATAACAACTGCAGCAACCCGCGCGCCTGGATGCCTAGATGCCGAGATCGATCGACAGGCCGGTGCGGCGCCGTTCGCCATCGAGTTCCAGCGGCCCTTGCAGGCTGCTCAGCACCTGCACTTCGCCATCGGCCACCGCCTGCGGCAGCGCATGCATCAGCCGCGCAAACAGTTCATCCGATGACGGCTGCGCGTCGCCGTTGGCGTACAGCGCCGCCCAGGCATTGCGGCCCGAGCGTTTGGCCACGTACAATCCCTGGTCGGCCAGTTCCACCACCTGCGACCACGACAGCAGGCGCGGTTGCGACGGCAGGAACGGGAAGCAGGCAAAACCGATCGAGCAGGTCTTGCGCAGCAATTCGCCATCGGGCAGCACAAAGTCGCGCTCCGCCACGGCGCGCCGCATGCGTTCGGCCAGCGCGCTGGCGTCTTCGCGGTGGGTGGCGCGCGCCAGCACCAGGAATTCTTCGCCGCCCCAGCGGATCACATAATCCGATTCGCGGAATACTTCGCGCAGGCGCTGCTGCATCTGCACCAGGATGGCGTCGCCGGCAGCGTGGCCATAACGGTCGTTGACCTGCTTGAAGTGATCGAGATCGACCATGTAGAACACCAGGTCGTTGGCGGCCTGGCGGTCGCATTCGGTCAGCGAGCGGTGCTGGCCGGTTTCGTGGGCGCGCAAGCTCATGGCCACGTCGGCATCGACGTGGCGCAGGAAGAAGCGGCGGTTGCGCAGGCCGGTGAGCTGGTCGGTCAGGCTGACCTCTTCCAGCGCCTGGTAGGCGCGTTCGAGCTCGATGTTTTTTTCCAGCAGCTGCTCCTGGGTCGCCGCCACCTGGCGGTAGGCGCTGGCGTTATCGAGCGCAATCGCGCCATACGCGCACAGCGTGCGGAAAATCAGCCGTTCGCGCTCGCCATAGGCGCCCGCATGCAGCGACTGCACCGTCATCACGCCCAGCAGGCGTTCGCCCACGCGCAGCGGCGCAAACAGCATGCTCAGGGTCGGCAAGGTGCCAGGGATCAGGCTGGGCGAGATGGCGTTGGCGTCGAGTTCCACCAGCAATTCGCGGCGCTCGCGCACGCACCGTGCCGAGTGCGCACGCGGGTCGTCCAGCGCCACCCGCACGGCCGGCAGCGGCCGGCCCGCTTCCATGGCAAAGGCGCCGACCAGCCAGCCGCCCTCGGGCTCGATGAGCAAAATGGAAAAATGGGTGGCGTCCAGCAGGCCCTGCACGTGGCGGTCCAGCGCCCGAAACACCGCCGTCGTATTCAGGTGGGCGGTGATTTCCTGGCCCACCGCGCTCAGGTGTTCGAGCGTGGCGCTGGTACGCTGCAGTACTTCGGCGCGCAGCGCTTCCGCCGCCGCCAGCTGACGATGGTGTTCGGACTCGGTCTGGGCGCGCTCGGTCTGGTACTGCACCTGCATGGCAATGGCGCGGTTGGTGGCTTCGCGGCTGTAGATCAGGCCGCGCGCGGCGCCGGCCTGCAGCGCCAGCGCATAAGCGCGTTCATGGTTGCCGACCGCGGCATATTCGCGCGCCGTGGCCTCCAGCAGGGCGCCAGGCACGGCGTAGCCATCGATGGTGGCGGCAACCTCCAGCGCCAGCAGCAGGTAATGCAGCGGCGCGCTGGGCGCCGTCATCTGCGGCGGCAGCGGCAGTGCAGCGGCGGCGGCGGTATCGGCGTGCACCGGCTGGCGCGCATGGATATCGGCCAGCACATTGAGCGCGGCGATCTGCGCCAGCGCATCGCCCTGTTCGCTGGCCAGCGCCAGCGCGCCCTGCGCCACTGCCAGCGCATCAGCGGCGCGGCCCAGATGCGACAGCGCATGCGCCTGACCGCGCCGCGCACTGCTCTGGAAGTCGCGCTGCCCGAGGGCGTCGCCGCGCGCCACCAGGCGCGTAAAACTGTTCAGCGCCGCAGCGTGATTACCCAGGTCGAGCGCCAGGTCGCCCTCGTACTCGAGCGCCACCGCGTAGGCACGCGAACCGGCCAGCGGCGCCAGTATCTGCAGCGCTTCGCGCAGCAGCGTTTGCGCCGCTTCGCGCTGGCCCAGCTGGCGCAGGGTTTCGGCGGTCTGCATCAGGCACATGCCGATGCTCAGCGGCCAGCCAGTAGGCCGCGCCAGGTCCTGGCCGCGCTGCATCCAGTCGAGCGCCGCCTCGTGGGCATTGAGGCAGGTGAAGGCATTGCCGATATTGGTGGCGATGATGATGGCGCGCCGTATCTGGCCGCTGCCGAGCGCTGTTTCAAAACTGCGCATCAGGTGGCCGATGGCGCGCCCGTATTCGCTGTGCTGGAAGGCGCAGGTGCCGAAGAAATCGCACAGCCAGCCGGCGGCAATGGCCGGCATGGCGTCCAGATCGATGGCGGCGCTGGCCTGCCATTGCTGCTGCGCCGCCGGCCAGTCGGTAAAGGCGGCGCACACGCCGGTGGCGGCGCTGATCACCGCCACCCGCAGCGGATCATCGCCAGCGCGCGCCGCCTCGGCGGCCTGCACCAGCAAGCGCCCGGCAGCGGCGCTGTCGCCACGGTCGTTGGCCACCCAGGCTTGTATCCAGTAGCCGTCGGCGCGGCCACGGGCAGCACGCTGCCGCGCTGCTGTCTGGTGCCCGGCCTGCGCGCCAGGCGCCAGCGACTGCTCGAACAGTTGCATGGCCTGGCCAGCCTGGTATTGGGCGGTATCGAGCTCGCCGCTCACCCAGGCGGTTTCCGCCGTGGCCAGCAGCAGCCGACCGCGCAGCGCCAGCGCCTCATCCGGCGCCACCGCCGTCAGCAGGGTAATGGTTTCCGCTGCATAGCGGCGTGACTGCGCCGGATTGCGCTGGCGCAGGTGCCAGGCAAGCGCAGCCAGGTGGGGCAAGCGGGCCAGGCCTTGCAGGTCCGGCAGAACCACTTCCCATTGCGCCAGTTCTTCATCGCGCACAAACATATCCACTCGGTGCTTCCCTCCAGCGCTACCAGACCGCCCAACGGTCCATGGCGCCTATTATTCCACACTTTTTAGCAATTACTATTTCCCAATTGCAATTTTCAGGAATTCATCGGGACAAATCCTGTGCCCTGAACTGTACGGGTGAAAAAAAGCGCCGGACGAGGCAGGCCGGCGCCTTGCTGGAGCTCACCACTGGACCTCAAAAAACCGTCGCGAGCGGTTCGTTATCGTCGTGAGTAGCGCAAGCGTACGGAGGTACGCTGAGCAACGCAGCGGCGATAGCGGACCGCGCAGTAGGTTTTCCGAGGTTCCTGTCAGGAAGCGTGTTTGCTGATTTCGTTCAAGCGGATGCGCATGCTGTCCGTCGCCGCAGGGCCGGGGGCGAACATATAGTCTTCATCATTGATGGCCAGGCCGCTGTTGGCGTCCACCAGCACCTGGTCGGCCGGTTTGCCGGTTTCGCGGCTGACCACCAGCAGGCTGGCGCCTTCCGGGGCCAGGTGATCATTGCCCCAGGCGACAAAGGCCAGCAGCACCGGTTTGAAGTCACGTCCGGCCTTGGTCAGCACGTATTCGTAGCGCGGTGGCCGGGTGCTGTACTGGACGCGTTCCATCAAGCCCCCTTCCACCAGGCCACTCAGGCGCCGGGTCAGCATATTCGGGGCAATTTTCAGGCTTTTCTCGAATTCATCGAAGCGGGACAAGCCATAGAAGGCGTCGCGCAGGATCAGGATACTCCACCATTCGCCCACCTTGCCAAGGCTGCGGGCAATCGGGCAAGGCATACGGCCAAAGTCGGTATGTTTCATTTTTCAACTCCTCTCTTCCGGTTAGTGGGAACAATCTGTCAGATCAACACCTGGTGACAATTGGTGACTTGCATGTTTGAGGTGAGAATGTGTGAATTTTCCCGGTGGTGGAACGCCTGTGACAATGTGTGTATTTCCGTCTCTCACTTTCTTCTCCTGTTATGGTACGACCCTTCGATACTTCCCCTATGAGAACCTGTTTTTAACAGCTTGTTCGTTACCCTCAAAAATAGGCTAAAAAGCGGTGTTACAAACTATCCAAATTCCACGCTTTTGCAGATATTCATTTCATCGTAGAATGTGAACATTCGAGAGAATGTTGATCCACGGTAAAATTCATTCCATGGCTGCATCGCGAAACATGCTGGTTACCCAGTGCAAGCGGATGGACTGCCATCTGTTTGCCGTAGCCTTCACCCGATTGCTGCGCACCTTAACAACGTGTGACGAAAAATGAAACCATTAGTTAAAGCCCTGAGCCTGGTTGTGTTCTCCCTGCCACTGCTGGCCCACGCCGGCAGCAAACCGGCCACCATGCAAGTGAGCTTTACCGTCACCGATACCTGCACCGTCCAAACCGCCAGCACTGCTGCCCCAGCCGTCGCCTGCCAGCTCAACGCGCCCCACTTGGTCATCCGCGACGCCGCCCAGCCTGCCTCCACAGCGGCTCCTGCTGCCAGCGCAGCGCCTTCCAGCGCCAGCACGAGCTCCAGCAACACTGCCGCCCCCGTCCAACCTGCTGCCAGCGCCCAGGACTGGACCATCTACTTCTGACTGCTCAGAAGGACACCGTCGCCGTGACCGTATCCTTGTAATCCCCCGGCGACTGCCCGGATTGCGACGGCACCCGTCCATACACGGTCAGCGTGGCCGTGTTGCCATTGCCCGTGCCGCCCATCGTCACCGTGCCCCCCGTACCATCGCCCCAACTGGCGCCGTCGAGCGTCGTCGATATTTCATAGCCCACCGTGTCGGTGTTACTCGAGTTCTTCATGCGGCGCGCGCTCATGCCGCTGCCATAAGTGCCCGCATTGAGGCGGATGCTGTATGCGGTGTTATTGCTGCAGCGAACCGTCAGGCTGGAGGTGGTGCGCACCGGGCTGGTCAGTAAGCCTGCATTGGGAAAAGCCAGGGTTCCCACGCCGATGTTGCAATCGTTGATGACGGGCGCCTGCACCGTGAGCGGGATAGCAACGCTTTGCGACAGCAGCGCACAGCCGAGCAGGCCGGATAACAGGAACTGGTATTTCATGGTGCCCCCGAAGTTCGAGCTAAACACGCGGTCGGTGCCGCCCACCACGATGCCGGCGAGCGTGGCGTCTGCTTCCAGCCTGCCGTAAATCGTCACGGATTGGGTAAGACTGTTGCCCCCGGCAGGCCGGTTCATGGTGAGCTGGATTGCCGTGCCCGCAGGCGTGGTACCGCCCATGCCGCCCCATATTTTGGCCGCCGCATACGTAGCATCGGTGTAAATATTGTAATTGACCACCAGGCTACCGTCGCGCAACTGGCGCGGTGCAATGCTGGTGGAAGCGCCGTTACCGGAACCTGCACCCAGCGACAGGCAAATTTCCACCGGAGGCGACAGCACACCGCTCCAGTTGCAGGTGATGGACAGCTCCGAGGTGGTATTGACAGCAGCGCCGCTGATCGAGCTCACGGCCGGGAACACCATCGGCGCCGGCGCAATCGTGCAGGTCTGGGCGCGTGCAGCGCCAGCACACAGCGCCAATACCAGTGCACACAGGGCGCATAGCAAGCAGCGCAGCAGCCGACGTTGCGCCATCATGGCAGGCTCCTGCAGATAAGCGGTCCGATCGATGGCATGGCGAGCTTGCTGTCCGGTTCATAGCTGAACTGTGCCACGCACGCTTTGCCATCGACAGTGGCTTCCACGTGGTTGAGCGGCGCCAGTTGATCGATGAAAGCCACGCCGTCAAAGCCGACCACGGTGCTGGCGCCGCTTTCCCGGTGGAGTACCGTCACGCCGGGCGCCAGCGGCTTGCCTTCGCCATCGTGCAACGTGACGGTGGCGGCCACATACTTCTCAACCGGAAACGCCGCCAGCAAGCCCGACATGCGCGCCGGCACCGCCCCCATGCTGGTGCGGGCAATGCGGGCGTCGAGCGGCAAGGCGCTGGTGTCGATGGCGATCTGGTTGCGCATATAGGGCGTGAGGTTGGGCACCAGCAGGTAGCCGCTGCTGCTGGTGCGGCCTATCGGCCGGTTTTCCTGCAATACCGGCAGGCCGGCGATGCCGGTCGATACCAGCGCGAAACCGGCGCCCACCTGGCGCGCCGCATGCACGCCGCCATCCATCCACACCAGCGAGCCCGATGCGCCGAGCGAGCCGTCGCGGCGGCCTGCACCGCTGTCCTGCAGCAAGGCGCTCACCTGGCCGTAATTACCGAGATAAATGCCTTGTGCCTGGCGCAGCGTGGCGCCGTTGTTTTCCTGTGACTGCAAGCCCCAGCCAAAGCCGCCGCCGTAATCGGCACTGCGCCCCAGCGTCAGGGTCTTGCTGCGCACGCCGTTCTGGCGGCTGCTGCTGGCGTTGGCCGAGATGCGGTCGCCGAACGAGCCGCTCAGGCTGAAAAACACGCCGCGCGCCCGGTCGTCGCGCAGGTCGCGGAAGGCGCTCACGCTGAGGTAAAGGCTCTGCCCGAGCGCGGCGGTGTACGACAGGGCCGATACCCGCGCCGGCGGCGCCAGCGAGGTGCGCAGGCTGATCAGGCTCAGACTCAGACTCTGGCGGCCGGGCAGCGCCAGGCTGAGGTTGGCGCGGCTGCTGGCACGCACGGTGCCGCCGCCATCGAGGGTGCCGATGTCGCTGTAATGGCGTGAGGCTCGCAGCGTTTGCAGGTCGATGCTGAAGCGCGTACTCAGGTACTGGTAACCGATGCTGGCCTGCGCGCCCTTGCCGCTGCTGCTGGCGCGCTCGCCGACAGCGACAGCGGAGTCGTCGGGGTCAACAGGAGCAACGGGTGCAACAGGATCGACCACTGCGCCAGGCAGGCCAAGGCCCACGCCACTAGCGCTGCCTGGACGGGCGCCACGGCCAGCGCTGGCAGCCAGCGATGCCGACACCACGCCCAACTGGCCCATGCGGTACATCAGGCCAGCGCCGCCATTGAGCAAGCCGCGCCCGGCTTCGCCATGCCCCTCCACGGTCAGGCGTTCGCTCACGCCGTGGCGCAGCGAGCCGCTGACCACGGGCGCGCGGCCATAGCTGAACGATTGCGCGCTGTAGTTGCGGCGCAATACGCCAAGCTCGAACGAATAATCGCTCAGGCCCTCGGCCAGCAGGCGGGTATCGACATACAGCGGCACTACCGTGGTGACGGCGCGACCGGCGGTATCGCGCGTGACCAGCGTGGCCTGTCCGGCGCCGCTGATGCCGGACACCTGGTTGATCACAAACGGGCCCGACGGCACTGCCGTCTCCACCTGGCGCACGCCATTCACGTACAGGCTGACCGCGCTCGGCACCACCGAGGTTCCGGCCAGCGACGCCACCGGGAAAGTCAGCAGGTCGGGCCGCAGGTCGAAGCTTTTGCGCCACTGCACGCCGCCCATGCGCAGCGAACGGCTCCATGGCAGCGAGGATGAAATCAGGTCGCCCACCTGCCAGGTTTCCAGCGTGTCCGGATTGGCATGTACCCAGGAGGTATCGAGCCTTACGAACTGGGTCAGTTGGGCGCTGGTATTGAAGGTGGAGGTACTGCTGAACACGCCGCTATCATTGAAGTAGCGCACTTCGTTAGCCATCGACAGGCTGCGCGATTGGCCAAAGCGCGTGTAGAGGTCATAGTTGAACACCGCACCGGGCGTCACGCTGGCCGTACCCGGTTCGCGCACGGTGCGCGCCGACAGCGCCACCGGCGTGCGCAAGGCATCGTCCACGCGTAACGCAATCGATTGCTTGGCAGCATCAAAGCTGTAACGTAAACCGTGGATGTCATCGAGATTGAAGGTGTCGCTGCCCTCGACGCCAAACAGGACGGGGTCGAGTTCGAGCTCGCGCAGGTTTTGCACGCTGCTGCGCAATCCCATGGCGGGGCGGCGCGTGAAGCGCTGGATCAGACCCGTCTCTTGACCGTTCAAGCTTACCTCCAAAAAAAGTTCTTCTTCCGGCACGCTGGGCGCTGCCGCCGGCATCGGCGCCGGAGCCGGCGTTTGTGCCACAGCCGCCGTTATCGATCCCAGCCAAGCCGCACACAGCAGTCGCCGCCACATCGGCACTAATCCAGCGCTGCCACAGTGCTGGCGTTGAAGGGCTTGGCATTGATGTTGGCGTTGACGGTCAGCGTACCGCGCAGGTCGGCGTCTGCGGGCGTGGGCAAGCGCCATTCGCGCTCGCGCCCGGCCAGCACGTAGCCGAACAGGCCATCTGCGATGACAAAATTCTTGCCGGCGGCGTTGCGCAATGCCAGCGCACCGATCTGCGCGCGCTGCCTGCCGCTGTTGCGCACCTTGAGGCGCCAGTGATCGTCCTGGCGGTACACGGTCCATGCCAGCACGGGCGCAATGCGCTCATCGGCTGGCTGCACGAACAGGGGAACGGAATAGCGCAAGCGAATGTCGACGCCACTGGCCGGGCCTTCGCCGTCGCGCGGAATTTCGTCGATGAGGATACGGTAACTGAGCTCGCGGCTTGGGAGCTGGTTGTCGCGTCGCACGAGGCGAATGATCTGGCTGCTTTTCGGCCCGATCTGCAATATGGGGGGACTCGCTACTACTTCCTGGGTGGGGTTCAAGGCTTCTTCGCCGTTGTTTTGATCCCACACAAATACTCGGACCTGACCGTACACGGGTGCGTCACCCATGTTTTGCAGGTTGATGCCTGTGGCGTTCTGGCCAGCACGCAAAATAATCATGACAGGCGAAATCTGCAGACTAGCAGCGCCCGCTTGCAACCCTTGCATTCCCAGTATCCCGATCATGACGAGAATACCGGCTTTGATCGTGCACCAGAGGCGCGCGGATGATCGCATCGGTTAGAAATACACCGTGGCGGTGATGGTCGACTTATAGGTATCGGGCTGTGGCGTGCTTTGTACCGGCACCGCACCGTAAACGGTCAACGCCTGCGCCAGCCCGTTGCCGGTGCCGGCCTTGGTATCGGTGCCCTGGTTATTACCCCAGTTGGTAGCGCCATTGGTCTGGTACAGATTGAACGATACCTTGCTGGTGTTGCCCCCGGTTCCGCTCATCACTCTCGCACTGGTGGTCGAGCCGGTGCCGGTGCCGGCATCCAGGCCTACACTATAGGGCGTGGTGTTGGTGCAGGTGACGGTAATCGTGGAGTTGACATTCAACTGTGCCGCCAGCACACCCTGGCTCTGGCCAAAGTCCAGATTGCCGGCGGCAATCGTGCAGTCGGCAATGATTTTCAGCGTAACGTCAAAAGTCTGGGTCTTGGTCGCGGCATCAGCCGCCGGTGAAACAGCAACAAGGGTAGTCGCAACAGCAAGTGCAGCCATACTGGTAGTGCGCGTGTTCATGGCGGTCTCCATCAAAAAGGGAACACAAGATATCGGGCTTGGCGGGCTAGAAATTGCCGCTGTCCAACACTTGATTCCATTATTGATGATCCAGAAAAACCTTGCTTTTGCCGGATGAGAGGAAGATTTTGCTGGCGTAGAAAACTATTAAAAATTTTCGAAAGATAGGCATAATGTGAGACAGGCGCGCAACACTCCGTTTCAAAAGATTACCAACCTTTAGGATGGCCCATGCAGATTGCCGATCGCATCATGCGCAAGATCCTCATCGTCGACGATTCCGCGTTTGAACAGCGCATGCTGGTCGATCTGCTGAGCGAAATGCCGTACAAGGTCTCGGTGGCGTTCAACGGCCTGCAAGGTTACCAGCTGGCGATTGCCCAGCATCCCGACCTGATCCTGCTCGACGTGCGCATGCCTGACATGGACGGTTACACGGCCTGCCGCCTGCTCAAGGCCAATCCCGCCACCGAGGACATTCCCGTGATTTTTCTCAGCGGCGCCGACACCGATGAGGAGCGCATCATGGGGCTGTCGATAGGCGGCGTCGATTATGTCTCCAAACCGTTCACGCCGGGCGAGCTGGCGGCACGCATCCAGGTCCACCTGAACCTCACCCGGCGCGCCCCAGCCACCACCGACGCAGCGCTGGCAGACAGCGCCAGTAACAAAGCGGCCGATACCGCGCCGGACGCCGTCACTGTGGCTGCCGTCAAGCGCCTGATCGACGACAACCTGGCCTCGCTGCCAGGGCTGGCGGAAATCGCCCGCAGCGTCGGCACCTACCGTGAAAAACTGTCGCACATCTTCCGCGAACAGACCGGCATGACCGTGTTTTCCTTTATCCGCGAGGCACGCCTGCGGCGCGGCGAAGAACTGCTGCGCGATACCGACATCGATGTACAGGACATCGCCCTGCTGATCGGCTTCAACAACGCCGGCAATTTCGCCACCGCCTTCCGCGAACGGCTGGGCGTGACCCCGAGCGCCTACCGCCAGGGCTTGCAGCACAAGCGTACGCCGCATGGGTGAATGGCTTGGGCGAATGAAGCCTTGAAACCTGCGCGCCGGTGTACCTTATTGAACCGCCGAGCCTCGCGCCGCCCGGTCTATGAAGTCTGCGACCTCCTGAGGACTTGAGATTATGGACATATGACTTGATCGCAAGGAAATACTGTTTGCGCCAATATGTTTGATCGTCCATCGTTGCACCGCAGGCGGTAGCGCGTGATCGTCTTCGGTCATCAGGTACCAGCTCGGCCTGGTACGCCACGCTGCCGTTCCGACTTTTTGTGCGAAAGCGCTGGCTGCGATCGGTTGCTGCGTCGCCGCCAGAATCCTCACCTTTTCCAGTGGTACATCGTGCGCCATGACCGCGCGGTACTGTTCAGGCCCATCGAGCCAGAGCAGACCGTTTGCATCGGGCCGCAGGCCATCCATCGGCGCGTTGCGCCGGGTCAGAAAATCAGCGGCTGATTCACCGCTGTCGGGGACAATCGCCGACAGATAGGCCAGCGCCTTGACCTTGGGCGCGTTGCCGGCTTCTGTCACCACCACGCCTGCCCACGAGTGCCCCACCAACAACACATCACCGTCCTGCCTTTCTACTACCCTGCGCGTTGCAGCAACGTCGTCAGCCAAGGAGGTGAGCGGGTTCTGTACGGCGCTCACGCGATAACCCTTATTCTGCAATCGCCCAATGACTTCCGCCCAGCTGGAGCCATCGTTAAACGCCCCGTGCACAAGAACGATGTTGTTGATGCGGGAAGGCGCCAGCGATTGTGCAGGGCTCAGTGAAGTAATGGCCATCATTATCCCCGCAGCGAGTAGTGTGCGAATCATGCCAGCACACCAGAAATTGATGGATCGGGCAGGGCCTGTTCGATGACGGCTGGAATGGAAGCTTTCGCCGTTTGCAACGATTGCTGGCGGACGTCAGGACCGCGCGACAGGTTTTCCGCTCTGACGAAGAACACCTGATGGATCCCCATGAAGCCGAAAACAGCTTTCAGATAGGCCTCTTGGAAATCCATCACTGCGGTGGGGCCAATCGAATGCTTGCCGCCGCGGGTAGAGGCGATGAAGACGCGCTGGTGGCCAGCCAAGCCAACCGGGCCGTTCTCCGTGTAGCGGAAGGTCATGCCGGGTTGAATCACCCGGTCAATCCAGGCTTTCAGCTGGCTGGGAACGGAAAAGTTATACATGGGGGCGCCAATGACCACCACATCGCTTGCGAGCAGTTCCTTCACCAGTTGTTCGGAGAGCGCATGTTCCGCGCTGGTCGCGGCTGCGGCATCACCGCCTTGAATGGGGCGAAAGCCGGCGGCAATGGCGCCGTCCAGATGCGCAACAGGGTCTTCACTGAGGTCGCGCTGTACCACCGTCGCATCGGCGTGCTGCCGGCGCAATTCATGGACGATGGCACTGCTGAGCTCTCGCGATGCGGAGGCGTGACCGAGTATGCTGGAATCGATATGCAGGATTTTCATGATAAGTCCTTGATGAGGGGGCGGTTGCCGACTTTGTTGGTCTGAGTGCTAGCTTGAGCGCCTATGGAGATTCTGTCCAAGACGGGTTATGCTGAAGTTAAGACCAATCAGGACTTAACTTATGCTGGACCTACGACAGCTTCATTTTTTCATTGCCGTGGCAGAGACGGAAAACGTCGGCCGCGCCGCCCAGTTACTGCACATCTCTCAATCGCCGCTCAGCCGCCAGATCAAGCAACTGGAAGATCAACTCGGCGTATTGCTGTTCGAACGCCAGCGCCAGCGCATCCGGCTGACCCAGGAAGGCCGCGATTTACTCGGCGAAGCGCGCGTCTTGATTGCCAACGCGCAGCGGGTCGAAAATTTCGGCCGCAGATTAGGCGCCGGAACGGCGGGGCGCCTCGCCGTCGGTTACGTGGAAGGCGCTTTGTATGCCAACGTGCTTGGTGCTGCGCTGCGCCAGTTGCGCGCGCAAAGCCCGTCCGTGCATTTTTCAGTGCAGGCGATGGGCACGGCGATGCAGTTCGAACAACTGCATCTGCGAACGATCGATGCAGGACTCGTGTATCGGCCACCACCGGAAGACGCCGACCTGTGCCATGCGCCAGTACTGGAAGAGCCATTGGTACTGGCCATCCCCAAGACAGATCCGCTGGCAAAATACCGCAGCATAAAACCTGAGCAGCTTCACCGTCACCCGTGGATCAGTGTGGTGAGGCAGCCGGTCGATACCATCCGCCCGAATCTGCTGGCCGGCTGCCAGCGCGCCGGCTTTACTCCGGACATCATGTACGAGGCATCCGATCCGCTCTCATCGCTGCACTTGGTCAGCGCCGGTTTGGGATGTGCGTTTGTGCAGGCCAGCCTCGGTAACAAGGCCATGCCTGGCGTGGTATTTAAAAAACTACCGTGGCTGGACCTGCGGGTCAACCTGCATCTGGTCTGGCGCAGCGATGAACAACGCCCGCTGGTGCAGCAGTTTCGCCATGCAATGATTGGATAACTGACGGCGCCCACCGTCATCAGGGTTTTATAGAGGCGGCGCTCGACATTTCGGCGCCGCCAGTCAGCAACGAGCAGTCAACACTGAAAGATAATTTATAAATATGCTGAGTCTTGAAGATAAAAAATGGCAAGAGTTACATGGTGGTTATCACATCCCCTATGACGCGTCCATCGTCCTGCGCTCGATGGAAGAGGACGTTGATGGGTGGGATGATGCATGGGACGAGCTTTGGAACGAGTTGCACCATCAAGGTGATGTCGGCATCGCTTCTTACGCGGCGATTCCCCAGTTGGTCCGCATAGCAAGCACGGCAACCGCGCGCGGTGATGATTTTTACAGCTTAATTTCGACGATCGAGGTTGCACGCCATCGACATGGCAATCCCGCCTTGCCCGAATGGCTGAAAGCCGATTACGACAGCGCATGGGTGCAAGCTTCGGCATTCGCTAAAGCAGACCTCGATTCCAGCGTGGACAGCGGCACTATTCCCGCCATCCTCAGCGTACTGGCGCTCGCCAAAGGCGAATTAAAGCTTGGGGCCATGCTGTCAGGCATGCATGAAGACGAGCTCGATGAATGGCTGGAAGAGCGATTCGGCTGGTCCGAGGTTTACGCGTAACCCGGCCGACCTTTCAGCGGTGCTGGACCGCGGGCGGAAACAGACAGGCTTTTCTTATCACCGCCTCGTAATCTTGTCAGGCATCGTACATTTGATAAGATTAGCCATCATCTCGTCATTTTGAGGCTGGCAGACCGATGGTAAGCCTGATCATCCTCCCACCATCTTGCGCCGCCAGAAAAACCACGACGCCAGCGCATTGATCCAGTAAACGCCGTACAGCACCGCCGTCAGGTACAGCCCGCGGCTGGCGTACAGCGGCACGGCGACGGTGTTGACCAACAGCCAGAACTGCCAGGTTTGCAGGCGCCGGCCCATCAGCAGCAGTTGCGCAATCACGCTGAACATCAGCACGGCGGAATCGATAAACGGTGCGTAGGCGTTGGTGTAGCGCTGCAGCAGCAGGCCGTAGGCCGCCGTGGCCAGGGCGGCGGCGCCGCTCATGGCCAGCAATGCTTGCGGGCGGACCCGGGTAATCGGCAATGGCGCGCCGCTGTCGCCGCGCAGCCAGCGCCACCAGCCGACCAGGCAGGTGACGATGAAGAACAGTTGCAGGGTGACGTCGGCATACAGCTGCGCCTGATAGAACAGCGCGGCAAACAGGCTGCAGCCGATCACGCCCAGCCACCACGAATGCACATTGTTGCGTCCGGACAGGATGATAGAGACCGTCATGACGGCGTTGGCGGCGATTTCCAGCAGAGAGGTCAACGGTGTCTTTCAGCGCATGTTTTCGGTATTGTAGCGAAGTATCATGCATGGAAGGCACAGCCGGTGGCCATTGCCGATTTGCGCCACGGCGACTTGTTAAGCTGTAGTTATCGCGCAACGGGCATGCAGTTTTGCCATCAATAAAATCAACTCGCTGAGTGTTTCCGATAACCACAATTTTTCGCTGATAAGCCTCGCATATGATCGGCTTACCCCCACGGGGTGGAGACTAATCAATATAAAAGGATCAGCATGAAGAACCGGAACACTCGCAGTCCGCTCAAGCCGTCCGTCCTGGCCATCATCGGCGTCTTGGCCACGCTCAGCGCCCAGGCCCAGCAATCCAGCACTGCACCGGCGAGCACCGCCACTACTGCCGCTCCTGATGATCAGGTCGTGGTGGTGACGGGCTTCCGCGCCAGCCTGAACAGCGCGCTCAACACCAAGCGCTCCAGCGACGGCATCATCGATGTGATCAAGGCCGAGGACATTGCCAAGTTCCCCGACGCCAACCTGGCCGAATCGCTGCAACGCGTGCCCGGCGTGTCGCTCACGCGGGGCGACGGCGGCGAAGGCAAGCAGATTACCGTGCGCGGCCTGAACGCCGGCTTTACCCGCGTACGCATCAACGGCATCGAAGGCGTGACCGCCACCGGCGCCTCCGACATCAACGGCAGCACCAACCGCGGGCGCGGCTTCGACTTCTCGGTATTTGCCTCGGAACTGTTCAACAGCCTGGAAGTGCGCAAAACTTCGGAAGCCTCCGTGGAAGAAGGCTCGCTTGGCGCCACGGTGGACCTGCGCACGGCGCGCCCGTTCGACTTCAAGGAACGCACGTTCAGTTTTGGCACCCAGGGCCTGTACAACTCGCTGACTGAAAAAACCCAGCCGCGCGTGACGGCCCTGTATTCGGACCGCTGGAAAACCGACTACGGCCAGTTTGGTGCGCTGATCTCGGGCGCCTATTCCAAGCGCCGCGCGCTGGAAGAAGGCTACGAAGCGGTGGAACTGCTCAGCGCCAGCAACGATGGCGGCTTCTGCTCGCCGCTCGGCGCCGCCGTGCAAAACCCGGCCAACAATGCGGTCAAGGGAGTTACCGCTACCAATTGCGGCTTCGGCGTGCCGCGCACCTCGAATCCTGCCGCCTACAATGCCGTGATGGGGCGCACCGATAACTATGGCGACACCATTGCCAATCCCCTGCCCGGCTCCGGCGCCTTTGCACCGCGCATTCCGCGCTTCCGCCGCTCGCTGACCGACTACGAACGCACTGGCCTGACCGGCTCGCTGCAATGGCGTCCCAGCAGCGCTACCGAGCTCAATCTTGATCTGATGGGCGGCAAGTTCAACAACAAGCGCTACGACAACTATATCTCGGCGATTTCCTTCGGCCGCAGCATGGGGCAATCGAACGGCAAGCCGCAGACCTCGATTGTCGATGCCAACTTCAACCAGAACGGCAGCTGGGATTACGGCAAGTTCAACGCCGTCGATATCCGTACCGAAGGCTTGCTCGACGTGTATTCGACCACCTTCAAGCAATACGTGCTGTCGGGCCGCCACGACGTGACCGACCGCCTGAAACTGGAATTCCTCAGTGGCCGCTCGCGCTCCGACCTCGATGAACCGCAACGCACCACCGTGCAGTTCGACTCGCCAAACGCCAACGGTTATTCGTTCGACTTCCGCAACAACCGCAACGTGCCGACCATTAATTTCGGCATCGATGTCACCAATCCCAACAACTTCAGCTTCGGCCCGCAGGAAGCGGACGGCACCTTCCACGGCCAGTTCGTCGGCCGCTACCTGCACACGCGCAATACGCTGAAAACCAACCAGCTGACCGCCGCATACGAGCTCAACGATAACCTGACGCTGCGCACCGGTTATTCACGGCGCAACAACAACTGGACCAACGTCGAAATCGGTTCCGGCGGCAATGGCCTGCGCCTGCCTGCCGGCGTGACGATGGATACCATCTCGCGCCAGATCAGCGGCTTTGGCAAAGGCCTCGGCGGCAGCGGTGTGCCAAGCTCGTGGGCGGCGGTGGACCTCAACAAGTTCTTGCAGGTCTACAACATCGAGTGCCATTGCTCGGCGGTGCCGGGAT
Source organism: Duganella sp. (assembly GCA_040508275.1). Classification (GTDB taxonomy): domain Bacteria; phylum Pseudomonadota; class Gammaproteobacteria; order Burkholderiales; family Burkholderiaceae_D; genus Rugamonas. The sequence continues at coordinate 16,795 of JBEVNE010000260.1, read as the reverse complement.
CGGAATACAACATCCTGAACCAGGCCAATCGCGGCGTGGAAGAAAAAATCGACGCCGCCTTCCTGATGGCCGATTTTAATGTCGACCTGTGGTCGGTGCCGCTGCGTGGCAACGTCGGCGTGCGCCATGCACGCACGGACGTCAACTCCTTTGCCCTGGTCAACGCCAACGGCAGGCTGGAGCCGGTACGCATCAACAACAGCTATAACGACTACCTTCCAGCGCTCAACGTTTCGGCCACGCTGCACAAGGATGTGATGCTGCGCTTCTCGGCCGGCAAAACGCTGGCACGCCCCGAGTACACCGACCTGGCGCCATCGACCTCGCTCAATACCCAGGTACAGACGGTGACCATCGGCAACCCGAACCTGCAGCCGATCCGCGCCAAAACCTACGACCTGCAAGCGGAGTGGTACTACGCCAAGAACGCCATGGTCTCGGTGGGCGCCTTCCACAAGGAAATCGGCACCTTCATCCAGGGCGTGTCGGAGCGCGCCACCTTCTCGAGCCTGGGCTTGCCGGATTCGATTCTGCTCGGCGGCGGTTGCAGCATCACCGGCGGCACGCCCGCCTGCGCGACTTTGCCCAGCACCAACGTGGTGGTGAATCGCCAGGTCAACACGCCGGGCGGTCCGCTGACCGGCTACGAGTTCAACCTGCAGGCGCCGTTCAGCTTCCTGCCTGGCATATGGAGCAACTTCGGTCTGCTGGCCAACTACACCTACGTCGATTCCAAGATCACCTATATCACGCGGGTGGACAATCCCACTACGCCAGCCAACGAGCGCTTGACGCGCCAGGCCAATTTTACCGGCCTGTCGCCCAAGGCGCATAACCTGACGCTGTTCTACGAGGACAAGAAGTTCAGCGCAAGGGTATCGGCGGCGCGCCGTTCGTCCTACCTGCTCAACGTGCTGGGCGACGTGCAGGGTCATGATTTCACCACTGTCGATGGTTCGACCAATGTCGACTTCAGCATGTCGTACAACATCACGCCGCAGTTGCGCGTGAGTTTCGAGGGCCAGAACCTCAACGACACCCCGCTGCGCTACGGCCGTGACAGTCAGCGCAATGACACGCTGCTGTACGTGCATTCGGGCCGCAGCTTCGTCGTGGGGCTGAACTACAAGTACTGATTAACGCCCGCCAGTATTGCTGGCGCAGCCGGGCTGCGCCAGCAACTGCTGCCTGACGTCCTGCTCCGGCAGGCGGAAGGTCAGCGTATTGCCCAACATCGGATGGGAATACAGCGCCACGTCCGGGCGCTTGATCGACTGGGACCAGGTGGAACTGAAGGCGTCGCCATACCTGGCCCTGGCGTCGCTCTGGATACGCTGACGCTCTTCCTCGCTCAATTTTTTCGGCAGATAGCGGGCAATTTCCGTCAGTACCAGCTCACCCTTGCCCTGCTTGATCGCCGGTGCAAACAACAGCACCACGCGCTCGCCATTGCTACCTGTCAGCTTGGCATTGGCCCCGCCAAAGCTGCAAATCGTCGCCACGCTGCTGCGGAACTGGTTGATCAGTGCGTTGTCGAAGTCGCCCGACTCAGCATAGTTGACGCGCTTGCCGGCACGATCGAGACCATAGAAATCACCATTCCCGCTGAATTTGAAACCAAAGCTGCTGGCGGGCTCCAGTTTCAGTGAAGCAGCCTGCTCCAGCGTCATGCCGAGGCAAGCCTGATCCACGCACAGTTTATCCTGCTGCGCCTGCGCCGATGGCAACCATGCAGCGCATGCCAGGGCTGCCACCAATGCGATACGTCCGTACTTCATGCGAAATCCTTTCCTCATACTTTTGAACCGGGATACTAGCAGCAGGCCCTCAACATGACGACACCGGCGCACACGGCATCTCTGCACATTGCAAAATCATTCACCTATATTTATAATCTTGCCCCCTCGGAACAATATTTTTCGTTCCGGGTATCCCCACTTCAGGAACTCAAAAAAAAATGAAACAGACCATTATCTTCGCCATGCTCGCAGCATTGGCCGGCACCGCAGCAGCCCAATCCGCCTACATCGGCGGCAACGTCGGTCGCGGTGAGCAAAAAGCTGATATCGTCGGCATCTCGCTGAAAGACACCGACACCGCCTTCAAACTGTATAGCGGTTACAACTTCAACAAAAGCTTCGGTCTGGAAGCCGCCTACGCCGACCTGGGCAAGGCCGAGATCTCCGGCAACGGCGCCCGCGCCAGCTCGGAAGCCAGCGCCGTTGTACTGGCTGCGACCGGCACCGTAGCGCTGGATGACCAGTTCTCGCTGTTCGGTAAAGCAGGCGTGGCTTACAGCGAAGTAAAAGTGAGCGCCCGTCGGTTCGGCTTCAGCTTCAGCGACAAATACAATCGCACCAGCCCTTACTTCGCCGTGGGCGCCGCCTACGCGATCAACAAGAACCTGAGCGTGGTTGCCGAATACGAAAACTTCGGTAAAGTCCTCAAGGAAGACGGTAATGAGATTAAAGCCAATCTGATCTCGGTTGGCGTACGCTACGCCTTCTGATTGCAGGCATCATAGAAAAAGCGGCAGCCGTTTCTTGCGGTTGCCGCTTTTTTATTTTAACGCCGCCATTTTGCAGGGCCTCTGCGGACGCCATCCAAACATGCTATGGTGAACCCTTTTTGCCGCCGTTTTAGCGCTCCCACCATGCATTCCGAACAGATTTCCAACACCCCTCTCATCACCGCGCCGCACGGCGCCGGCATGGCCAACCTGGCGCTGGCCATCGGCGGCCTGGCCATCGGCACTGGCGAATTCGCCTCAATGAGCATCCTGCCCATGGTGGCCGGCGACCTGCACACCACGCTGCCCGACATGGGTCACATGATCAGCGCCTATGCACTGGGCGTGGTGTTTGGCGCGCCGCTGATCGCCATCTTCCTCGCACGCATGCCGCGCAAGGCCATGCTGATCCTGCTGATGGCGCTGTACGCCATGGGCAATCTGCTCAGCGCCATGGCGCCGGGCTACGCTTCGCTGCTGCTGGCGCGCTTTGTGGCCGGCATTCCGCACGGCGCTTACTTCGGCGTGGCGGCGCTGGTGGCTGCCGCCATGGCGGTGCCGGAAAAACGTGGACAAGCCGTCTCGCGCGTGCTGCTGGGCCTGACCATTGCCAATATTGTCGGCGTGCCGCTGGCCACCTGGCTGGGCCAGGGCTTTGGCTGGCGCTCGGCATTTCTGGTGGTGGGCGTGCTCGGTGTGGTGACGGCACTGATGGTACGCTACTACGTCCCTTTCATGGCGGCCGGCGACGCCAGCCCGCAGCGCGAACTGGGCGTGTTCCGCCGCGCCCAGGTATGGATTACCCTGCTGATGGTGTCGGTTGGTTTTGGCGGCATGTTTGCGATATACACGTATGTCACCCCCACCCTGCTGGAAGTGACCAGGGTATCGGCGGCCAGCGTGCCGCTGCTGCTGGCGATTATCGGCGTCGGCATGACGGTCGGTAATCTGGTGGGCGGCTGGCTGGCCGACCGCTCGCGCCTGTGGACCATCTTCGGTGCGCTGGTCTGGAACGTGGTGGCGCTGACGGCGTTTTATTACACCAGCAGCAATGCCTGGGCAGTGGCAATCAACCTGTTCGCCATCGGTTGCGGCATTGCCGTGGCGCCGGCCGTGCAAACACGCCTGATGGACGTGGCCGGCGATGCACAAACCGTGGCGGCAGCGCTCAACCACTCGGCCTTTAACTGCGCCAACGCCGCCGGCGCCTGGTGCGGCGGCCTGGCGATTGCCCACGGCATGGGCCTGCAATCAACCGGCCTGGTCGGCGCAGGACTGGCCATGGGCGGCATTGCCTTGCTGGGCGTGTCGGTATGGATGGAGCGGCAGCAGACCGGGCGGTTGCAAGCGGCGTGAGGCCCCGTGGCGGTATGGTAAGCACCACCCCGTGCGCCCAAGCGCCATTATCGAGGAGTGAACTGTGAAATTAATCATTGTCGGCGCCACCGGACTGGTTGGACGTCATCTGCTGACGCTGGCCCTGGCCGATGCACGGGTCAGCACCGTGGTGGCGCCGGTACGCCGGCCACTGCCAGCCCACCCCAAGCTGCTGGCGCCACTCGTCGATTTCGACAGCTTGCCGGGCGACGCACATTGGTGGCAGGCGGATGCCATACTGTGCACGCTGGGCACCACCATCAAGGCAGCCGGTTCAAAAGCGGCCTTTCGCCGCGTCGATTTCGATTATCCGCTGGCCGCCGCCAAACTGGCGCACGCGCACGGCACGCCAGTCTATGTGCTGACCTCCGCCATCGGCGCCAACCCCAACGCCCGCGTTTTCTATAACCGCACCAAGGGCGAACTGGAGCAGGCGCTGCAAGGCGTCGGTTTTACGTCCTGCACCTGCGTGCGGCCGGGCCTGATCGGCGGTACGCGCGATGAGTTTCGCCCTGGCGAGCGCGCTCTGCAATACGTGCTGGGCGCATTATCGTGGCTGCTGCCAAAACGCTGGCGCCCCAATCCGCCCGAGCGGATTGCCATGGCAATGCTGACCGCCGCGCTGGCGCCACCGGTGGGGTTTCATGCGATAAGTTCAGACGAGATTTGATGTTTCCATGGCATCAAGTACGCTTAAACAAACTTCGTAAAATCAGGCCGCCGCTTTTCAAAGAACGCCGTAAATGCCTCGCGCGCCTCGGGCGACGACAGCATGGCGCCGAAGTGCTTGTTTTCGGCGGCGATGGTGTCGGCAATCGCGTTGCTGCGGCTGGCCTTCATCAGTTGCTTGGTGGTGCGGATCGAGCTGGCGGGCAGCGCTACCAGCTTGGCGGCCTGCCCTTGGGCAAAGGCCAGCAGTTCATCGACGGGCAGCACTTTCGATACCAGGCCCATGTCCAGTGCTTCCTGCGCCAGGAAGGCTTCGCCCAGCATCAGTTTTTCGGCGGCGCGCGGATAGCCGGCGATTTGCGTCAGCAGCAGGCTCGAGGCAAATTCCGGGCACAGGCCCAGTTGCGCGAACGGCATCGAGAACTTGGCGTTGTCGGCGGCATAGACCAGGTCGCAATGCATGAGCAGCGTGGTGCCGATGCCCACTGCGGCGCCAGCCACGGCGGCCACTACCGGCTTGGTGGCGCCCGACAGCGCCAGCATGAACTGGTAGACGGCGCGGTCTTCCAGGTCGCCGCTGGTCGGGGCGTTTTTCATGAAGTCTTCGAGGTCGTTGCCGGCCGTGAAAATCTCGGGCTTGCCGGTGATCAGGATGGCGCGCACGGCGCTGTCCTGCTCGGCGTCGTTGATGGCGTCGGCCAGCGCCTGGTACATGGCGGCGGTGATGGCGTTCTTGCGCTCGGGACGGTTGAATTCCAGGGTGAGGATGCCGTTTTGTTTGGTGTTCAGAATGTCCATGTGGTCTCCATGTGATGAGGGCGCTGCGGTATTTACCGCAGCGCCCTTTTTTGACCTGCAATCCCTGCAGGAGTTACACGCGCTCGATGATGCCTGCTGCGCCCATGCCGGCGCCCACGCACATCGTTACCATGCCGTACTTCAGGTTGTTACGGCGCAGCGCATGCACCACGGTGGCGGCGCGGATGGCGCCGGTGGCGCCCAGCGGGTGGCCGAGGGCAATCGCACCGCCCATCGGGTTGACCTTGGCCGGGTCCAGGCCCAGATCGCCGATCACGGCCAATGCCTGCGCGGCAAACGCTTCGTTCAGTTCGATCCAGTCCAGCTGATCCTGGGTGATGCCGGCGGCCTTGAGGGCGTCGGGAATCGCCACCTTGGGACCGATGCCCATGATTTCCGGTGGCACGCCCTTGACGGCGAACGACGAAAACTTGGCCAGCGGCGTCAGGTTGTGTTCACGCAGGATTTTCTCGGAGACCACCAGCAGCGCACCGGCGCCGTCCGACATCTGCGAGCTGTTGGCGGCAGTGACCGAACCCTTGGCGGCAAACACAGGCTTGAGCTTGGCCAGCGATTCCAAGGTGGAATCGGCGCGTGCGCCTTCGTCGGTATCGACGGTGCGGGTCTTGACCTTGATTTCGCCGGTTGCCAGGTCTGGCGTGCGGGTGATGATTTCCACGGGCGTGGTTTCATCCTTGAAGAAACCGGCCTGCTGGGCGGCAATCGCCCGGCGGTGCGATTCGACGGCAAACGCGTCCTGCGCTTCGCGCGAGACTTTCCATTGCGTGGCCACTTTTTCAGCGGTCAGGCCCATGCCATACGCCATGCCGACGTTTTCGTCGGAGAACATATTCATGTTCATCGATGGCTTGTTGCCCATCATCGGCACCATCGACATCGACTCCACACCGCCAGCGATCATCACGTCCGCTTCACCCACGCGGATACGGTCGGCCGCCATGGCCAGGGCGGTGATGCCCGAGGCGCAATAACGGTTGATGGTGACGCCGCCCACGGTTTTCGGCAGACCGGCCAGCAGCACGGATTGGCGGGCGATGTTGAAGCCCTGCTCCGCTTCCGGGAACGAGCAGCCGATGATGGCGTCGTTGATCAGCGCCGGATCGAGGCCGGGCACCTGCGCCAGCGCCGACTGGATCACGCGCACCAGCAGGTCGTCGGGACGGGTTTTGTTGAACATGCCGCGTGGCGCCTTGCCGATCGGGGTGCGGGTGGCGGAGACGATGTATGCGTCTTGAATTTGTTTGCTCATTATCTTCTTCCTAGATTAGTTGCGTACCGGCTTGCCGGTCTGCAGCATGCCCATGATCCGTTCCTGCGTCTTTGGATGATTCAACAGCTCGAGGAAGGCTTTGCGCTCGCGGTCCAGTATCCACTGCTCGCTCACGTAGGAACCCTGGTCGATGTCGCCGCCCGAGACGATTTCGGCAATCATGTCGCCGAGCTTGAAGTCGTGCGCCGAGATGAAGCCGCCGTCGCGCATATTGACCAGTTGCGCCTTGATGGTGGCCCAGCCGTAACGGCCGGTCACCTGGATCGGCGCCTTGACCGGTGGACGGTAGCCTTTGTCGAACATGGCGCGCGCTTCCACCTTGGCCACGTGCAGCAGCTCGTAAGGGTTGAACACGATCACGTCGTCTTCTTTCAGGTAGCCCATGGCCTGCGCTTCCAGCGCCGATTTCGACACATTGGCCATGGCGGCATTGGTGAAGCCGGTTTTCAGGAATTGCAGGATGTCGTTGCCCTTGGCTTCCTTGAAGGCGCGGATGGCCGCTTCCTTCAGGCCGCCGCCGGCCGGAATCAGGCCCACGCCCACTTCCACCAGGCCGATGTACGATTCAATCGAGGCCACGCGCTTGGACGCATGCAGCACCAGCTCGCAACCACCACCGAGCGCCAGGCCGGCCACGGCAGCCACTACCGGCACGTTGGCGTACTTGAGCGACATGAAGGTGTCCTGCAGTTCGCGTACAAACGGATCGACCGCCTTGGCGCCGCCCTGCATGAAGGCAGGCAGGGCCGACTGCAGATCGGCGCCGGCCGAGAAGGCGCCGCCTTCGGCGGCGTCGCTGTTCCAGATCACCAGACCCTTGAAATTTTTCTCGGCCTCAAGCAGCGCCTTTTTAAAGCCGCTGATCACGTCCGGGCTGATCACGTGCATCTTGGTCTTGAGCGAGATGATCAGAACGTCGTCGTCCTGGTGCCAGATGCGTACCGAGTCGTCCTCGTGCACGGTGGTGCCGGCAGTACGACCGTCGATGGCGCCAGCGCCCACCACCGGTGCGCGGAATGCCTGGCGCTCGTAGACCTGCAGCGTGGAGCGCGGCACGAACGATTGCGACGCAGCCGACCACGAACCTTCCGGCGTATGCACGCCGCCTTTTTCAGCCACAGGACCTTCGAATACCCAGGCTGGCAGCGGTGCGCTGGACAGCGCCTGACCGGCGTCGATGTCTTCCTTGACCCACTGCGCCACTTGCGACCAGCCGGCAGCCTGCCAGGTCTCGAACGGACCCACGGTCCAGCCGAAGCCCCAGCGCATGGCAAAGTCGATGTCGCGTGCGTTGTCGGCCACGGTGTCGAGGTGCACGGCGATGTAGTGGAAGGCGTCGCGGAAGATCGCCCACAGGAACTGGCCCTGCGGGTTGGTCGATTCGCGCAGCGCTTTCATTTTTTTGACCGGATCTTTTTCCTTCAGGATGCGGCCGATGATGTCGGCAGCCTTGGCGCCGCCCGGTACGTAGTCACCGGTGGCAAAGTCCAGGCGCAGGATGTCCTTGCCGACCTTTTTGTAGAAACCGGCGCCGGTTTTCTGGCCCAGTGCGCCTTTTTCCACCAGCTTGGCCAGCACTTCCGGGGTTTTGTACACGGATGCGAACGGATCGTTGGGCAGGTAGTCCTGCATGGTCTTGATCACGTGGCCCATGGTGTCCAGGCCCACCACGTCGGCGGTGCGGAAGGTGCCCGACTTGGCGCGGCCGAGCTTGGCGCCGGTCAGGTCATCGACCACGTCAACCGACAGGCCGAATTTTTCAGCTTCGTGGACGATGGCCAGGATGCCGAACACGCCGACGCGGTTGGCGATGAAGTTCGGCGTATCTTTTGCACGGACCACGCCCTTGCCCAGGGTGGTGGTCAGGAAGCCTTCGAGCTGGTCGGCGATTTCCGGCTTGGTGAATTCGGTCGGGATGATTTCGACCAGGTGCATATAGCGCGGCGGGTTAAAGAAGTGCACGCCGCAGTAGCGCGATTTGAGGTCGGCATCGAAGCCTTCGGACAGCGTGGTGATCGACAGGCCCGAGGTATTCGAGGCGAAGATGGCGTTGGCGCCAATGTGCGGTGCAACCTTTTTGTACAGGTCGTGCTTCCAGTCCAGGCGCTCGGCAATCGCTTCAATGATCAGGTCGCACTCGGCCAGCTTGGCCAGGTCGTCTTCGTAGTTGGCCACTTCGATCAGGGCCGCGTGATCCTTGTTGCCCAGCGGCGCCGGCGAGAGTTTTTTCAGGTTCTCGATAGCTTTCAGGACGATGCCGTTTTTCGGACCTTCCTTGGCCGGCAGGTCGAACAGCACGACAGGCACTTTGGCGTTGACGCAATGGGCGGCGATTTGCGCGCCCATGACACCGGCGCCCAGCACGGCTACTTTTTTTACGATGAAATTGCTCATGTCGTTCCTCTCTTAGAACAGGTCAGCGTCGAGCGCCATCAGGTTGGCGGAACCCGAACGTGCCTGGCGGATCAGGGTCGCGGTTTCTGGTTGCAGGCGTGCAAAGTAGAAGCGCGCAGTGGCCAGTTTTGCCTTGTAGAAGTTGTCGCCGCTGTCTTCCTTGGCCAGTGCGATCTTGGCCATTTGCGCGAAGAAGTAACTGTACACCAGGTGGCCCACCACACGCAGGTACGGTACGCAGGCAGCGCCTACCTCGTCCGGATTCTGGAACGCCTTCATGCCGATTTCCATGGTCAGCTTGGTGACCTTGTCGCCGAGGTCGCCCAGCGGGGTGATGAATTCGTTCAGCGCTTCGTCGGTGCCGTTGTCTTCGACAAAATTCTTGATCTTTTCACCGAACTTGCGCAGCTTGGCGCCGTTGTCGCCAAGGATCTTGCGGCCCAGCAGGTCGAGCGACTGGATGGTGTTGGTGCCTTCGTAGATCAGGTTGATGCGGGCGTCGCGCACGTACTGTTCCATACCCCATTCGGCAATGTAGCCGTGGCCGCCGAATACCTGCATGGCTTCCGAGGTGGCGATCCAGCCGTTGTCGGTGATAAAGGCTTTGACGATCGGCGTCAGCAGCGCCACTTCGTCGGCGGCTTCCTTGCGCACATCTTCGTCCGGGTGGTTCAGTTCGCGGTCGATCTGCAGCGCCACGTAGGAGGTGAAGGCACGGCCACCTTCGGCGTAGGCCTTGGCGGTCAGCAGCATGCGGCGCACGTCCGGGTGCACGATGATCGGATCGGCAGGCTTGTCCGGGAACTTGGCGCCCGACAGCGAACGCATCTGGATGCGGTCCTTGGCGTAGATCAGGGCGTTCTGGTACGCCACTTCGGTCAGGCCCAGCGACTGCATGCCGACGCCCAGGCGGGCCGCGTTCATGAACACGAACATGGCGTTCAGGCCCTTGTTCGGCTGGCCGATGATCCAGCCCTTTGCGCCGTCCAGGTTCATCTGGCAGGTCGAGTTGCCGTGGATGCCCATTTTTTCTTCGATGGCGCCGCAGGTGATCGGGTTGCGTGCACCAACCGAACCGTCGGCGTTCGGCAGGAATTTCGGCACCAGGAACAGCGAAATGCCTTTCGAGCCTTCCGGTGCTTCAGGCACGCGGGCCAGCACCAGGTGCAGGATGTTTTCCGACATGTCGTGCTCGCCGGCCGAGATGAAAATCTTGTTACCGGTGATCAGCCAGGAGCCGTCTTCCTGCGGCAGCGCTTTCGAGCGCAGCATGCCCAGGTCGGTGCCGCAGTGCGGTTCGGTCAGGCACATGGTGCCGGTCCATTCGCCCGATACCAGCTTCGGCAGGTAGGTCGATTTCTGCTCGTCGGTGCCGTGGGCTTTCAGGCACTCGTAGGCGCCGTGCGACAGGCCCGGGTACATGGTCCAGGCCTGGTTGGCCGAGTTCAGCATTTCGTAGAACGAGTTGTTCAGCACCACCGGCAAGCCCTGGCCGCCGTATTCAGGATCGCAGGCCAGCGCGGCCCAGCCGCCATCGACGTACTGCTTGTAAGCTTCCTTGAAGCCTTTGGGGGTGGTCACGGCGTTGGTGGCAACGTCGAGCTTGCAGCCTTCGCGGTCGCCCGAGTGATTCAGCGGGAACAATACTTCGGAGGTGAACTTGCCGCCCTCTTCCAGCACCTGGTTGATGATGTCGGCATCGACTTCGGCGTGGGCCGGCAAGGCGCTCAGTTCTTCCTGCACATTGAGCAGTTCGTGCAGCACGAATTGCATATCCCGGATTGGCGCGACGTATTGACCCATGGTTTTCTCCTGATGACTTTTTTTGACTGCAAAAATGTTTGATTACGAGGCAAGCACCGCGGACGGCGTTTGCGGATTACGGTAAGACACGAGCAAGCGTTCAAAGCCGATACCGGCACGCTCCAGGCTGCCGGGAATGCGCAGGAAACGCGCATCGTGGTGCAGGGCCAGGATCAGGCCGTACATCTCGTACACCATCTGCTGCGCATCGCTGTCGGCCTGCAAGTCGCCGGTGGCGATGCACTGCTGCACACAGCGCAGCAACGCGCCCTGCCAGGCGCCGACCATGGCCATCAGCTCTTCGCGGATCGGGCCCGGACGGTCGTCGTACTCGACGGCGCCACTGATATAGATACAGCCGGAAGCCACTTCTACACTCACGCGCTTGACCCAGCGCGCAAACATCGACTTGAGCCGCAAGATGCCGCGCGGCTCCTTAACGCTGGGGAAAAACACTTCCTGCTCAAAACGGTGGTGGTACAGCTTGAGCACTTCCAACTGCAAATCTTCACGCGAGCCAAAGTGCGCGAACACGCCGGACTTACTCATGTTCATCTTATCGGCGAGCAAGCCGATGGTCAGGCCTTCCAGGCCGTCACGGCTGGCCAGGTCGAGTGCCACGTCCAGAATTGCGGCCCGTGTCAGTTCGCCCTTGCGCATAAATTTTGTTGAGGTATTAATAAGATAGCTTTCCAAGGCAAATTCATCATGGAGCGAATATTCTGCGCCACTTACATTTACTCCGTGTGAAAAAATTGCGAACGCTCGTACTATTATCCAGCACGGGACAAAAGTCAAACGCTACATTTAGAGTTGGGAGTCTATTGATGCAGCGCAGCATGAGGGTGCGCAATATGTGCGGCTTGTGCGCTACCCCCGCAAGGCGATCCATCGCCGGGCTGGTACGGGGGCACCGGGTTCCTCTACGGGGTACGCCCCCTCTTACCGGGTTGCGGGTGGAAGTGTCAGATCAAAGCTTGCCCAGCTGCCGCCGGTCGCGCTTGGTGGGCCGGCCCTTGAAATCGGCGCTCGGTTCGCGGAACATGCGGCGGTTCTCGGCCACCAGCGCGCGCCGCTGCACACTCTCATCCGTTTCTTCGTACAGATTGCGCGCAATCGGCGCCGCCGCCCGCACGTCGGACAAATTCATCACGTCGATTTCCCAGCGGTCGGAGCCGTTGTCGATGTCGAGCTGGTCGCCGATGCGCACCGCGCGCGCCGGTTTGACCTTGTCGCCGTTGAGCTTGACCTTGCCGCTGTCCACGGCCTCGGTGGCCAGCGAACGGGTTTTGAAAAAGCGTGCGGCCCACAGCCATTTATCGAGTCGGACAGTATCGTTCAAGCGTATTTCCCCACGGAGAAGATGCGCATCACGGTCCGATAAAAGACAAAAGCGATTTCGTAACCGATGCGGCGGAAGCGGCCAACGTGCTCGAAGTCGGCGTAGTGGATCACCTTGCCGTCGCCGATGGCGTCGAGTATGTGCTGGCGCAAGCTTTGGGCAAACGCGGCGTCCTTGATCACCACGTTGGCTTCCTGGTTCAGGAACAGGCTCAGGCCATCGACATTGCTGGAGCCCACGGTGGCCCAGTCGTCGTCGATCACCGCCACCTTGGCGTGCAACTGTGTTTTATGGTATTCGACAATGCGCACCCCGGACGCCAGCAGCTTGGGATAGAACGAGTGCGCCACCGCATCCTGCAGCCAGATTTCGCCGACGCCGATCAGCAGCGTGACTTCCACCCCGCGCTCGGCGGCGGCGGCCAGCGCACGGCGGAACTTGCGGCCCGGAGCAAAATACGGGTTGGCCAGCAGCACGCTTTTGCGCGCGCGACCAAGTGCCTGCAGGTAGGCACGCTGGATGGTACGGCGGTTGCGCAGGTTGTCGCGCACCACGAAACCGGCCTGCACCATGTTTGCTGCGGCGACCTTGTTCACCTTGCGCATGTCGCGGTACAGCCCGATACGCTTGATGATATTCATGCGGCCCAGCCGGCGCCACTGGGTTTCCGCCTCCTTGTGGATGGACGCCAGCAGCGGCCCGCGCACCTGCACGGCAAAATCCCAGCGCGGCGCATCGAGCGCAATCGCGTGGTTGTAATCGCAGAACATGTCGTCGTTGATATTGATGCCGCCGACCAGGGCGATCTCGCGGTCCACCACGCAAATCTTGCGATGGGTGCGCGTCACGCCACGCTTGAACCACGGATTGAACACCCGGTGCTCCACGCCGGCGGCCAGCAGTTGCTCATGCATGAAGTTGACCTGGCGCCGGCCCGTGCCCCACCAGTCGGTGATCATGCGTACCTGGATGCCACGCTGCGCTGCCCGCACCAGCGCCGCCAGCACGCGCTGGCCGGTGTCGTCGCCGGCAAAGATATAGGTCTCGAAATAGACTTCGAACTGGGCGTTGTCGATCGCTGCAATCAGCGCCGGGAAATAATCGGTGCCGGTATGCAGCAGCTTGACTTCGTTATCGGCAAGGAAATTGACAGAGGTGCCCATGACGGCATTCTAGCCAAGCGACAGCGAAGCCACAATCGGCGCGTGGTCGGACAGCTTGGCCCACAGGCTGCCATGCATGACCTCGGCCGTTTCCACCTTGAAACCGCGCACATAAATGCGGTCCAGGCGGAAAAACGGCAGCGCCGACGGAAAGGTGCGCGCCGGGTTCACCGATGCCTTGCGCCGCAAGGTGCGCATGATGTCGCTCAAGGCCGATTTGGAACCGATCTGATCGAACGCCTCGACCACGCCGAGGGCATTGCGCAGTTCGGCGCTGAGGGTATTGCGCCAGTCATTGAAGTCGCCCGCGATGATCACCGGTTCGCCATCGGGCGCCGAGGCACGTACGGCGGAAATCAGCGCCTGGGTCTGGCGCCGGCGCCCTGCTTCAAACAAGCCCAGGTGCACCACGTAACAATGGACCAGGCCATGTGGCGTGTTCAGCACGCAATGCAGGATGCCGCGCTGCTCGTAAGCGTGATCGGACACATCGTGGTTGGCCATGTTGGCAATCGGAAAAGCGCTGAGCAAGGCATTGCCGTGGTGGCCGTGGTCGTACACGGCATTCATGCCGTAGGCCGCGTGCAGGTGGCGCGACTCGCCGGCGAAATACTCATGCTGCGCCGCAGCGGGCCAGTGCTTGGTGCCCAGGTGCTCGGCGCCGTACTTGGCCGCCTTGAGGTCGTGCTTGCCCTGCACTTCCTGCAGAAAAACCACATCGGCATCAAACAGGCCGATGGCTTGCTTGAGCGCCAGCACGCGCGGCTCGGCGCGGATCGACGACACGCCTTTGTGGATGTTATAGGTAGCGACACGGATTTTCATGGGAACAATTGTACCCCTGAGCCTACCGCACTGTACGTTCGCCGCCGCACATAGAGATTTGCCAGCAAACAAGCGCACAACTCGCTGCCGTGTTCCCTACGCGGCCACCACCTCGGGCAGTAACTCGGGATGATTGTTCAGTAACTTCAGTAGCTTGACGGTAGCCAAGGGTGGCTTGGTTTTGCCCAGTTCGTAACGCGAAAACGCATTGACGCCGAATGCACATTAGCTTGGAGGCTCAGGGATGATCTGCGCCAGACCAATCGAACAGCTCTACTCCACCTGGCGCGGCAACAGCAAGATTGCCTCGGCATTGGAAAAAGAAAAACACTTGTCCGCCGCTGCCAGATGCGGCAGCCAGACGTGGTTGATGTGCTCGCGCGGCGACAGCGTGATCGGCGTATCGCGCGCCACCTCGACGCTGAAGATATGCTCGGTGTTTTCCGTCACGCCCGGCGCATAGCGATGGCGCCAGATAGGGTAGATCGTGTACAGGTTCGACAAGTGCCAGTCGCGCAGCACCACGCGCTCGCCGTCGGCAACGATGCCGGTTTCCTCAAACAATTCGCGCGCAGCGGCCTCGATCGGCGGTTCGTCGATGGCGTCGAGCGAACCGGTGACCGATTGCCAGAAATCGGGCCGGTCGGCACGCTCAATCAGCAGTACTTGCAGGTCGGCAGTGTGGATCACTACCAGCACGGATACGGGAATCTTGTAGGGCTTCATGGCGCAAAAAAAGAAAGGGCGCCGGGATGTTCCAGGCGCCCTTTTATTATGCCAGACGGATCCGGCGTTGATGCTTGAGGTTCAACGCTTAGCCAGCCACTTTCGGCTCAGCCGCGCGCAGACGGATGTGCAGTTCTTTCAGCTGCTTCTCGTCCACTTCCGACGGTGCCTGGGTCAGCAGATCCTGGGCGCGCTGGGTTTTCGGGAAGGCGATCACGTCGCGGATCGAATCGGACTTGGTCATCAGCGTGACGATACGGTCGAGGCCGAATGCCAGGCCGCCGTGCGGTGGCGCGCCGTATTGCAGGGCGTCGAGCAGGAAGCCGAACTTCAGGCGCGCTTCGTCGGCGTCGATCTTCAGGGCGCGGAACACTTTCGACTGCACTTCTTCGCGGTGGATACGGATCGAACCGCCGCCCAGTTCCCAGCCGTTCAGCACCATGTCGTAGGCCTTGGCGATGCAGGCGCCTGGATTGGTTTCCAGCATGTCTTCGTGGCCGTCTTTTGGTGCGGTGAACGGGTGGTGGGTGGCGGTCCAGCGGTCCGATTCTTCGTCGTATTCGAACATCGGGAAATCGATCACCCACAGCGGCGACCAGACGTCGTCGAACAGGCCGGCGTTCTTGCCGAATTCCGAATGGCCGATTTTCACGCGCAGCGCGCCGATGGCGTCGTTGACGACCTTGGCCTTGTCGGCGCCGAAGAAGATCAGGTCGCCGTCTTGCGCGCCGGTCAGTTCCAGGATGCTGGCCAGGGTGGCGTCGTCGATGCTCTTGACGATAGGCGATTGCAGACCGTCACGGCCCTTGGCTTTTTCGTTGACCTTGATGTAAGCCAGGCCACGGGCGCCGTAGATGGCGACGAACTGGGTGTAGGCGTCGATTTCCGAACGCGGCATGGAACCGCCCTGCGGCACGCGCAGGCCGACCACGCGGCCGTTCGGCAGATTGGCGGCGCTGTTGAAGATCTTGAATTCGACGTTCTTGACCACTTCGGTCAGTTCGGTGAACTGCAGCTTGACGCGCATGTCCGGCTTGTCCGAACCGTATTTGCCCATGGCTTCGGCAAAGTCCATGACCGGGAACGGGTTGGGCAGATCGACATCCATGGTGTTCTTGAACACCAGGCGGATCATGTCCTCGAACAGGTCGCGGATTTCCTGCTCGGTCAGGAACGAGGTTTCGCAGTCGATCTGGGTAAATTCAGGCTGGCGGTCGGCGCGCAGGTCTTCGTCGCGGAAGCACTTGGTGATCTGGTAGTAGCGGTCGAAGTTGGCGACCATCAGCAGCTGCTTGAACAGCTGCGGCGACTGCGGCAGCGCGAAGAAGTTACCGGCGTTCACACGCGACGGCACCAGGTAGTCGCGCGCGCCTTCCGGGGTGGACTTGGTCAGCATCGGAGTTTCGATGTCGATGAAGCCCAGCGCGTCGAGGTATTTACGCACTTCCATGGTGACCTTGTAGCGCAGGCGCAGGTTGTTCTGCATTTGCGGACGACGCAGGTCCAGCACGCGGTGGGTCAGACGGGTGGTTTCCGACAGGTTGTCGTCGTCGAGCTGGAACGGTACGGCCACGGAAGGGTTCAGCACTTCCAGCTGCGAGCAAATCACTTCGATCTTGCCCGACTTGAGGTTGTTGTTGACGGTGCCGGCCAGGCGGTCCTTGACCACGCCGGTCACGCGCAGGCAGAACTCGTTGCGTACGGCTTCGGCAGCCTTGAACACTTCGGCCTGCTCCGGGTTGCAGACGATCTGCACCAGGCCTTCGCGGTCGCGCAGGTCGATGAAGATCACGCCGCCGTGGTCGCGGCGACGGTGTACCCAGCCGCACAGGCTGACGGTTTGGCCAAGCAGCGCTTCAGTGGTGAGGCCGCAGTAGTGAGTACGCATTGAGGACATG
>JBEVNE010000252.1:0-24028 GCA_040508275.1 Duganella sp. | reverse complement strand
TGTCTGGATTGGAGAACAGCGCCTGCGCCAGCAGCACGCGCAGCTTCCAGCCCGGCGACACATTGCTCATCGGGCCCTGGTGCAGATCGATGGCCACGCCAGCGCCGAGCAGCAATTCGCCGGCGCGCGATTCAGCCGTGTAGCCGTCGTATTCCGACACCTTGCCTTCGAGGTCGGCGGCCTTCATGTAGTCGTCGTCGGTGGCTTCAGGGTTGGCGTAGATGGCGTCGCGCTCCTGCATGGCCGCCCACAATTCGGTGTGGCCCATCATTACCACGTCGAGCACGCGCATGTCTTCATACGCAAACTGGTCCTGGCGCAGCTTGCCGAGGCGCTCGTTAGTGTCAAGCATCACGTTACCGGCGGACGGATCGAGATCGCCACCGAGGATTTTCATGAAGGTCGACTTGCCGCAGCCGTTAGCGCCGATCAGGCCGTAGCGATTACCATCGCCGAACTTGACGGAAATATTTTCAAACAACGGCTTGGCGCCGAACTGCATGGTGATATTGGCTGTGGATAGCATCTGTAATGGGGCTTTTCTTAATGAAATCAGGCTTTTAGGCCGAAAGGAGTCATTATACAACAGCCACTGGGGACCACTGTATAGCGCTGTGGATGTCAATGATTTACCGGTTTATTTTCAATGAGTTAGCGTCAACCGAGGCCTCACACCAGCCATGAGCGAATTTTGACACAATATTTGTGCCCACAAATTTCGATCATGGACACAAATTTTCAACCGATCATTTCCACGAATACACGCGGCCACTATCGCCAGCATCCGTTGGAGTTCAAAGGCGCTTTGGTGGTGCCATCGCTGGAACCCGGAGCCTCGGTCGCCAGCATCGCTCGCGAACACGGCGCCAACGCCAACCAAGTGTTCAGTTGGCCTCCGTCTTTACGAGCAAGGGGGTCTCGGCTTACCTGAGTTAATGCATGACGATGGCTTGTTGCCGGTGGCGGTGGCGCCAACGGCGTCGGCGCCAGCCGGCGACACCTCGCATGACCAAGGCACTATGGTGCTTAAGAGCTCGCTTCTCAGCTCTGCGAGCGATACTTTGCGCCTCTGCATCGTTCGTCAGCTCACCCACCTTCTTTACCCTATTACCCTTGAGCAGGCAGCCCACGCCAGCTTGTCATCGCCCATCGTGGTGTTGAAAAAGCATCGTCCACGATTCATTACACGACATTCTGATGAAAACATAAAAAAGCAGCCTATAATTCCAGCATGACTACCGCAACCACTCCTGTGGCCCCAAAATTTTTGATGCCCCGTGACGAAGCGGCAGTCGGCCCTCAAAACGATGCGGAACGCCGGCTGTACGAGCTGATCATGGAAGGCGTCAACAACGGCCCGTCTCCTGTTACGAGCATCGCCGAGTTGACTAGCGAGCTACGTGCCCGCATCCGCGATAAGCGATAAAACCGTGCACACCGTGCAATTCAAGCTCGCGAGCGTTGCTAAAATTGATATTTTGGAGATCACCGACTATTACGCCGCTATTTCCGCTCATCTGGCTGAACGTTTTGTGAACGAACTCGACGCCACCCTGCATGGTCTTTGTTTTCAGCCAGGTGTTGGATCTCGCCGCTATGCCCATTTTTTGCCTGATCGGTCTTTACGCATGTGGCAATTAGAGCATTTTCCCTTCCTACTGTTTTATCGCGTTGACGGCCCCTGGATAGATGTACTCCGGGTTTTGCATGAGCGACGCGACCTTTCCTCCAGCTTTATTACGCGCTGATCTGGACACGCGCGCGTCACCCATGTCTGCGGGCGCCAGTTCTGTTCCTGCTCCAGCCAATCGATCAGTACTACTGACCTCCGATGCGACGGTATTGCTACAACTCCGCACAGCTTCCACAGCTTCAACCAATAATTTTCGCATAACGATATTTGCTTTTTGGAAACATAAAACGTATAACAAGACCCTGCCTACTAATATTTTCAGTTAAGCAATTTTTCACTCGCTTTCAACATTAAACTCCCCTGAAATCAGCGAATCGGCGAACACAGCCGAACGTCATCAAACAGGCTTTGGCCATTCAGGGAGTAACAATGCAGAGAGTCACGCAGCAGCAGGTTGACGGTAACATTTCTCATCAATCGTCAAAACTTCATCCAGCCCGTAAAACGATTACCCGCGCAGTTGCACTGGCGCTGGCTTCGCTGGTCAGCAGCCATGCCGCCATCGCTCAGGAATCCAGCACGGCGGCAACGGCGGCGACAGCAGACCAGCCCGACGCCGAAATCCGCAAAGTGGTGGTGCAAGGCACCCGCGCTTCGCAACAATCGGGCATCGAACGCAAGAAAAATGCCGCCACCGCCATGGACTCGATCGTGGCCGAAGATGTGGGCGCCTTCCCCGACCGGAATATCGGCGAAGCGATTTCGCGTATTGCCGGCGTGGCGCTCGATCGCGGCGATTTTGGCGAGGGCGTCAGCGTGGCTATTCGCGGCAATTCGGCCGACCTGACGCGCGTGGAAATCGATGGCCAGGGCGTGCAGTCGGCCGGTGGCACCGATATGAATGGCGGCGGCAACGGCCGTGGCGTGGAGTTCCGTTCGCTGTCGTCGGACCTGATCAAAAGCGTGGACGTGGTCAAAGGTTCCACCGCCGACATGACCGAAGGTTCGCTCGGCGGCGGCGTGGTCATCAAGACCCGCACCAGCCTGGACTTCAAGGAGCCGTTCGTCTCGCTGCGCGTGGCCGGTTCGCAAAGTTCGCTCAACAAGGACTGGTCGCCGGACGCCAACCTGATCGCCACCCGCAAGTTCCTCGACGGCCGTCTCGGTGTGCTGCTCAATGCGTCCACCTCGCGCATGATCAACGAATCGCATTCGACCGAAATCGCCACCTCGCGCAACGCCGGCTATGCGCGTTTGCTCGACTTTGACAATTCGCCCAACAAAACCTTTACTTACCTGCCCTCGACGCTGTCGGCCAACGATCCGGCGGTGACCACGCCTACCCTGCGCTCGCCGCTCACCAATGGCGGCACGTTTGACGCCGCCACGCCGCTGGAAATCCTGACCAAATCGGCGGCCGCCAATACCAAGGCCGACTGCTATGCGGCCTTCCCTGCCCTGACCACCGCCCAACGCAATGCCTTCAATGGCAATACCGCGCGCAACCAGGCCAGCAATGCGCGCAGCAACGAGCTGCTCAGTTGCCTGAACCAGTGGAATGATTACACGCCATCGCTGGTACGCTTTATCCAGCGCCGCCAGGAAGACAAGCGTAACAACCTCGACCTGCGTTTCGACTTCAAGGTCAACAACCAACTGAGCGTGTTTGCCAAAGGCAGTTACTCGCGGCGCGAAGTCGATGACAGCAACCAGACCCTGTCGCTCGGCGGCATCAACGTCAATCCCGATGTTTCCACCAGCCCAACTTACTTCGGTCCGACATTTACCGATTCGGCCGCCGGTGTGCGCAGCGTGGTGCCGGGCTCCGGCTATTTTTTGTATGACAACGCCAGCTACCGCGCCCAGCAGCCGTTCGCGCGCGGCGCCGTCGCCAACGTCGATCCGCGCTCGGTGGTGGTGGACGCCAACCATCATGTCACGCAGTACACGATCAGCGACGCCAACGGCAATACCGACCAGATCCACAATGTCATGAAGACCACCAGCCGCTACTTCCAGGCTGGCGGCACCTACAAGAACGATGGACTGGTGGCGGACTTCTTCGTGGCCGACGCCCGCTCGGAATGGCGCCGTGGCGACAAGCGCGTGAGCTGGAGCTACGACTACGGTCCCACTACGATGAAGGTCCTGCCCAATGGCCTGTGGACTTATGAACAGCCGGCCGGCAGCACGTTTAATCAAGCCGATGCAGCACTGTACGCCATCACCCGCCCGGCCGGCGCCGCCACCACGGCAGTGCCGGCCGGCGCCAACGTGCCGGTGGCGATTCCGGCCTACACGATCAACCAGCAGCCGCTGACCACCCAGGCGCCGCAACTGCAGTTCTCGCCCAAAATGGCGGAAACCGAGGAGCGCACCGCCAAGGCCGATTTCAGCTACGCGCTGGGCCACAATGTGCCATTCTTCAGCCGCGTCAAGGCCGGCTTCAACCTGCGCGAAAACTCAGGTCGCAGCTGGGGCGCCGGTGGTTACGAGGCGGTGGGCGCGGTGGGCCAGTTTGCTCGCCCGGCTACTTATGTGCCGGCGGTGGTGGTACCCACTGCCAACGTGCGCAGCAATTTTGTCGGCTGCACCAACACCCCCGGTTCGCTGGGCGCCGGCGGCAAGCCGTGCGAATATGGCTACGTGGCCAACACCGCGCCCAGCACCGCGCTGTCGGGCACCGTTACCATGACGCCACAGCAATTCCAGGACATCATCCGCCAGTCGATGACGCAGCGTAATACGCCATTCTTCAACGGCGCCCCCGACCGCCCTGCCGGCCTGATCGACGGCTGGACCCAGATCGACGTCGAAAAAGTGTTCAGCCTGTCCGGCATCCCCAACGTCAATTACGACTGCGTCAAGGAATGCGTCGCCAATGACGGAAAGATTTACCAGCAACCGGTAACCCGCTACAAGGAACGCACCACGGCCGGCTACCTGATGACCGACTTTGCCCTCGATCAGCTGCCGTTCACCAACCGTGGCCTGCCATTCGGTATGGAACTTGACGGTAACTTTGGCTACCGCATCGTGCACACCAAGGTCGAAGCCACCGGCACCATGGGCCTGACTGCGATCCTGACCACGCCTGACTTCAATCCGGGCGCACCCAATGCCGTCGGCGGCACCGTCACCGCTACCACGCGCCGCGCCACTGCCATGGAAGCCTCCACCACCGATTACCTGCCGATCCTGAACCTGGCGCTGTGGCTGGTACCCAACGAAGTGGTGCTGCGCTACAACCGCGCCAAGCAGGTGGCGCGCCCGCCCGTCACGGCCTTGATTCCATCGGGCGACTGCACCTATGACCAGCGCAACGCCAACAGCACCACTGGCGACGAAGGTACGCAAACCTGCAGCGGCACCATCGGCAACCCGGCGCTGCGCGCACAGACCAATATCAACCAGAACCTGGGCCTGGAATGGTATCCCAACGCCGACACCTCGTTCTCGCTGGGCGCTTTCCGCCAGGTGGGCAAGGTCGGCGGCAACCAGGTGGTGGGCCGCAGCGACATCAATATTTTCGAGGGCACCAGCGTGGTCATCCCGCAGACCGGCCAGCCCGCCAACATCGGCTTCGATTACCGCACCTACGAAAACGGTCCGACCATCACCCGCACCGGCGTGGAGTTTGGCACCAAAACGGCGTTCACTTTCCTGCCCTGGAAACTGCGCTACACAGGGATCGATCTGAACTACACCAAGCTGCGTTCGACCGATTCGTCACAGCGCATCGTCGATCTGCTGACCGGCGAGGCCTTGCCGCCGATCGGCGAATCGAAGTACACCTACAACGCTTCACTCTGGTATGACGATGGCAAGCTGTCGGCGCGGATTGCCTTGCAGGCGGTGGGCGTCAAGTTCAACTGCATCGCTGCCTGCGGGCTGAACTCGGTCAACAACTACCCGAATGCCGCCGGTGGCCGCACCAACGCGCTGGCCTACAATCCGGGCTCGCCCAACTTTAAGGACGCCACGCGCTATGTCGATGCCAAGCTGTCCTACCGCATCAACAAAAACCTCGACATCTTTATCGAAGGCCGCAACCTCGGCTTGAATTCCACCACCAACAGCCAGGGGCACTTTGCCGCCTTTGCCGACGGCACGCCGAACCTGCTCGACGAGGCCTATGCAGGACGCCGTATCATGATCGGCATAAACCTGCGCAATTAAGTGTAGGTCGATCCAACGAAGACGGTGGATCAAGTCAGCGGCCTGCATGGCGCCGCCGCCATGCAGGCTCTTCTTTACTCTGGTTGCGCATGTCAGCGAAGTCGTTGACATGTAAATTGACATCGCCGGTGACATCGGACAGGCCGCCAGGGCGCATGTTTACGTCACTGATGAGCTGGCACATCAATTGCTCTACTGGCTGTACGCATCAGCGTATCAGCCAGGAAAGCAACAAATGATCAGCGCCGCCATCAACCATCTCGCCCAGCATTTAAATCAGTTTCTGCGCCGCACGCATCAACTGGGCGATGACATCGTGGTGGTATCCAACCTGCAGTCCGCCAAGGGCGAACCGGCCAACGGCACTGCCAACAAGGTGGTAGTGTGCCTGATCAATATCGAAAAAGACACCATGCCGCAACAGGGCGCCCCTGCGGCCAGCCTGCGAGGCCGTATCGGGGTATTTTCGCGGCCGCTGTTTCTTAACCTGGAAATCATCGTCGCCGCCAATTTCAGCGACAAGAACTATGCCGAAGCGCTCACTTATATTTCCAGCGCCATCGCCTGCTTCCACCAGACCCCGGTCTTCGACCGCCAGCTCACGCCCGACCTCCACCGCGACATCGAAAAACTGCTGCTCGATATCGAAAACCTCAGCCATCATGAACTGAGCAATGTGTGGGGCATGTTGAGTGGCCGCTACCTGCCATCGGTGCTGTACAAGGTGCGCATGATCAGCTATGGCGACGGCGCGTTGCTCGGCCAGGCGAGTGCCGTCAGCAATCCCGACGTCAGCGTGGGCCTGTGAGCATGAGCACTTACGTTCCCCTGCTGCACCTTGGCGCACGCCACGCCTTTTTCGGCGAGCAGGCGATAAACCGTTTCCGCTTCGTTCCCAGCGCCGCCACTGCCGCCGTGCTTGCGCGGCTGGACATTGTCTGCCATGCCAATACCGACGGCCTGACCCTGGCTGCCCCCGCGGCGCTGCATGGCGCGCTGCGCAGCGGCACTGCAGCAACAGCCGCCGCGCTGGAACTCGAGTTTTTTGCCTGGAGTACCGGCGCCAGCTTTTCGCTGGTGACGGCGCCGGCGCCACCGGCCGCGAATACGCGCCTGCTGTTTCACGGTGCCCGCGCTGTGCGCGAAGGCGGCAACAACTGGCGTCTCCATGCCGCCGCCGAGGCCGATGCCAGCGCCTGGCAGCCCGCCACGATACCGCACCGCGCTGCCGCGCGCGACGACAGCAAGCTGTCCGCACTGCGGCCGGCTTTCCAGTTGGTGCTGGACGGCGCCGCCATTGCCGCTGCCCTGAGGGAGACCGCCACGCCGCGTTTCCTGGTGCGCTTTGGCGCCCGCCGTACGCACTGGAAATACTACCTGCCCAGCGACCTGCTGGCGCTGGTGCCGGCCGGCAGTGCGCCGGCGATCATCGATCTCGATGGTGTGCTGAACTTTACTGAAGGCGGTCTCACCGAACTGCCGGGACAGCGCTCGGCGCTGACGTTTATCAGCGAGCAGGCGGTGGACATGCGCCAGCACCCGCCGCAACGGCTGCAGCTGTGCGCACAAGGCGTGGCGAGTGTCACTGGCCTGGCAGCCAACCCGGCGGGCAGGTCCGCCAACCGAATTCTCATCAAGCGACTGCCGAACGCAAGTGTGGCTGCCGTCGGGAGGGATGTTGCAGCAGGCAGTAACGAAACAGGCAGTGACGCCATGCTTGTTTCGGAGATTTATATCCGCTGATATCCGCTGATACCTACTGATATAACAACGCAACGGTTTCATCTATCACCTTAAAAGGACACAAGATGGCGCAATACAAAACTCCCGGGGTCTACATCGTTGAAAAAAACGCCTTCCCCAACTCGGTGGTCGAAGTGGCCACCGCCGTGCCGGCCTTCGTCGGCCATACCGAAACCGCCAGCTATAAAGGCGCCTCGCTGCGCAACAAACCGTGGCGCATCACCTCGATGGCCGAGTTCGAAGCGAGCTTCGGCTTCGGCCCGCGCCCGACCTTTACGTTCAAGCCGGCAAATGCGGCGGACGAAGTGGATTTTCGCGCGGTCGCCAAACTGTCGGACACCGAAAAAGCTGCCGCTGACGCCGCCGCCACACTGGCGCAGAAGCGCGCCGCCCTGCTGGCGGCCGGCGACGATAACGCCGAGGCCGCCAAGACCGAGTACAAAACTGCGCTCGATGCCGCCAAGGAAGCTGCCACTGCGGCCGGCAAGCCACTGACCGAAGAACAGGCTCAGGAAGGCGACGCCGTGCTGTCTTCGGCAGAGGGCGTTGCGGCAAGCAAGCGCCGCACCGCCGTCGCCGCCAAGGCCGAACTCGATGCCGAGAACGATCCGGAGGCGAAAAAAGGCAAGCAGGCGGCCTTCGAAGATGCCGAAGCCGCGGCACTGCAGGCCGAGAAAAGGTTTGCCATCGAGTCCGCCAAGGCCAAAATGGCCGACAGCGCCGCCCGCATCAAGGCCGAACGCCAGCGCCCGCTGGTCGACTACCACGTCGAACTCACGCAAGGCAAACACCTGCTGTATCACAGCATGAAGCTGTTCTTCCAGAATGGCGGCGGCGCCTGCTACATCGTCTCGGTAGGCGACTACAGCAAGGAGCCCGACAAGGACGTGCTGGTAGCCGGCATCGAGACCCTGCTCAAGGAACAGGAACCGACCATGCTGGTGATACCGGAAGCCGTGCTGCTGGCCGCCGATGACTGCTACAGCCTGCAGCAACAGATGCTGCTCCATTGTGGCGTGACCATGAAAAGCCGCTTTGCCCTGCTCGACGTGCATGATGGCTTCAAGGAGCTGAAAGCCGACCCGGTCAACCATTTCCGTAACAGCGTCACCAGCACCGCGCTGGCGTTCGGCGCTGCGTACTATCCTTGGGTGCATACCACCATCGTCGCACTGAAAGACCTCAATTTCACCCACCTCGATGACGACGAAGCCCAGCGCGCACTGCTGATCGACCTGCTCGCCAATGAACTGGCGACCGTGCTCAACCCCGACGGCAGCAACGCCAGCGCGGAACTGAAAAAGAAAGACGTCGAAAAGTTGCTGGCCGGCCTCACCGCCAAGTGGTCCGACGACGCCCCGGCCAACCGCCTGGCCATCGCCGATGGCCACAATGCCATCACCAATATCAGCCGCCTGTACGGCGAAATTCTGCTGGCCATGCAGCGCAAGGTGAATTTGCTGCCGCCGAGCGCAGCCATGGCCGGCCTGTACACGATGATCGACAACACCCGCGGCGTGTGGAAGGCGCCGGCCAATGTCGGACTGATGTCGGTCAGCGCGCCGGCCGTCAACATCACCCACGACGACCAGGAAGACCTGAACGTCAGCACCACCGGCAAATCGATCAACGCCATTCGCAGCTTTATTGGCGAAGGCACGCTGGTATGGGGTGCGCGCACGCTCGACGGCAACAGCCTGGACTGGCGCTACATCAATGTGCGCCGCACCATGATCATGCTCGAGGAATCGCTGCGCCTGGCCTGCAAGGCCTATGTGTTCGAGCCCAATGTGGCCAATACCTGGGTCACCATCAAGAGCATGGCGCGCAATTTCCTGACCGGCATCTGGAAGCGCGGCGGCCTGGCAGGCGCCTCGCCCGATGACGCCTTCAGCGTTGCCGTCGGCCTCGACGAAACCATGACCGGCGACGACATCCTGGAAGGCATCCTCCGGGTGACGATCCTGGTGGCGATCAGCCGTCCGGCCGAGTTCATCGAGATCACCTTCCAGCAGCAGATGCAGAAATCCTGATGCCGCCAAGTACGGCATTGCAGTGTCCTTTGAATACAGATAGAGAGGTTAATGATGGCGGATGATGGCTCGAAACAATCGACGGCGGTATGGCCGCTTCCCAAGTTTTATTTCCAGGTGAAATGGGATTCGCAGGTCATGTCGTTCCAGGAGGTCAGCGGACTCGATGTGCAGTCCGAGGAAATCAAGTACCGGCATGGCGACAGCCCGGAATTTGCGGTCATCAAGATGCCAGGCCTGAAAAAGGTCGGCAACGTGACCATGAAAAAAGGCGTGTTCAAATCCGATAACAAGTTCTGGGACTGGTTTAACCAGATCAAGATGAACACCGTCAAGCGCGTACCGGTGACCATCAGCCTGCTCGACGAAACCGGTGCCCCGACCATGGTCTGGACCCTGGCCAACGCCTGGCCGACCAAGATCACCGGCACCGATCTGAAAGCCGAGGGCAACGAGGCGGCGATCGAGACCATCGAGATCGTCCACGAAGGCCTGACCATTTCCAACGGTTGAGGATAGCGGCGCCATGTCCCTGTTCGATCTCCTCGCGCCCGGCAACGATTACCCGCCCACGGCGTTTTATTTCAAGGTGGTGCTGGGCGCCACGCTGGGCATGACCGATGCATCCTTTCAGGAGGTATCGGGCATCGAAGCACAGCTCAGCACCGAGGAGATCGTCGAGGGCGGCGAGAACCGCTATGTGCACACGCTGCCGACCGGTATCAAGTCGCGCAGCCTGGTGCTCAAGCGCGGGATTGCCCCGATCAGTTCGCCGCTGGTGCTGTGGTGCCGGTCGGTGTTCGAGCTCGACTTCATGGTGCCGATCGTGGCCCAGCCGGTCGGCGTCTACCTGATGAACGTTGACCGCATACCGATCCGGGTCTGGAGTTTCGCCAACGCCTATCCGACCAAGTGGGAGGTGGAAAGCTTTGGATCGACCAAGAACGAGGTGGCGATCGAAAGCATTACCCTGAGCTACAACTATTCGAACCGCATGTTGTGACCGTCCCCATCAGAAACACCGTTTAGCCCTGAATGTTATCCACATGCCCATCGATATCCAGAACCTGCACATCAAGTCCAGCGTGATCCAGCGTGCATCAGGCGACGACCCGGCTGCTGCGCAAGCTGCTGCTCCCGTAACGGCGGGCGCGGCCATGCAGAAACCGGCCGGGCGTTCGGCGGCCGGTGGTTGCTGCGACGATGAGCAGCTGCGCGAACAGGTGCTGGCGGACTGCCGCCGCCTGATCCGCGAAACGCTGATGCAGCAGCGGGAGCGTTAAATGGCGGGCTTGAACCTCGGTCTGAAACAAAAGATGATGATTTGCCCAGTCGTCGGCGAGGCGCCGCGCACGCCCGATACAGGCAACGGCATCGAAGTGCTGATCAACCCATCCGGCTACCAGCGCACCATGAGCGTGTGCTACAACAAGCGCCCCACGCTGGGCCAGCCGGCCGCCACACCGGCCTTTTCGCACATACAGCCCGAGGTGCTGACGCTGCCGCAACTGGTGCTCGACGGCACCGGCGTGGTTGCCCTGGTCGGCCTGGAAAGCGTGACCGACATGCTCAACAAGCTGCTGGCGCTGCTCTACAACGTCGATGGCGACAAGCATGAGCCGAACCTGGTCTGCTTCCAGTGGGGCGATCTGACGTTTTACGGCCGGGTCACCGAGATCGCCGTCGATTACACGCTGTTCAAGCCGACCGGCGAACCGTTGCGCGCCAAGATCAAGCTGACCGTGATATCGGACATGACGGTCAAGGAAGGCTTGTTGCGCGCCAACCTCAGTTCACCCGACCTGACCCACCTGGTCGAAGTCCGCGCCGGCGACACCTTGCCGCTGCTGTGCCAGCGCATCTACCGCGACCCGGCCTACTACCTGGCGGTTGCCGAGTTCAACGGCCTGGTCGATTTCCGCAACCTGGCGCCGGGCGCACAGCTGCGCTTTCCGCCATTGAGCTGATCCCTACCTATGCCGGCCCCGTCACCACAAGATCACGCCCAAGGCGTTGTCACGGTCAAAATCAGCAGCGACGGCACGGCGCTGCCGGACGAGCACCCGCTGATCTCGGTCACGGTGTCGCGCCGCATCAACCGCCTGTCGCAGGCACGCCTGATGTTTGCCGACGGCGACATGGCCAAGCAGGAATTCGCACTCAGCGACGGCGACCTGCTCAAGCCGGGCGCCGTGATCGAGATCGCAGCAGGGTATGGCCAGAAGACGGCGGTGATTTTCAGCGGCGTGGTGATACGTCATGGCATCCAGATCACCGGCAGCAATGACAGTCGCCTGATCGTCGAATGCCGCCACGCCGCCTTTCCGCTCACATTAGCGCGCAGCAATGCCAACCACGTGTCGGCCACCGACAGCGACGCCATCAGCGCCGTGTTCAAGGCGGCCGGCGTCGATGCCACGGTTGACGCCACCGAGGCCGTCTACGATGGCCTGATCCAGTTCTACAGCAGCGACTGGGACTTCATCCTGGCGCGCGCCGAGGCCAACGGCCTGCTGGTCATCACTGCCGACGACGGCGTCACCGTCAAGGCGCCCGCGACCGACGCCGATGCAGTGCTCGGCGTTACCTACGGCATCGACCTGCAAAGCTTCGAGGCCGATATCGACGCCCGCACCCAGTTTGCCGAAGTGACCGGCGTCAGCTGGGATCCGTCCACCCAGGAAGTGCTGGAACAGCAGGCCGAACCGGTTGCGTTCGGCCTCCAAGGCGACCTCACCGCCGCCATGCTGGCCAAGGTGGGCGGCAACGTGCCGCTGCGCCTGCAAACACCGGCGCCGCTGGCGGCCAGTGCACTCAAGGCCTGGGCCACGGCGCACCAGCGCAAGGCGGCGCTGGCCAGGGTGCGCGGCAGCATGCGCTTCCAGGGCAGTGCACTGGCCGTACCGGGCGCCATCATGACGGTCAGCGGCGTCGGCAAGCGTTTCAGCGGCAAGGTGTTCATCGGCGCGGTCGAACACACGATTGCCGACGGTATCTGGAGTACCGACGCCGAGTTTGGCCTGGCGCCGGAATGGAACACGGCCGCGTCGGCATCAGCGTCCGGCCAGGCCGATGCGGCGTCAGGGCTGCTGCCCGGTGTGGCCGGCCTGCACATCGGCGTGGTCAGCAAGCTCGACGAAGATCCGGCCAACCAGCACCGCGTGCAGGTGACCATGCCGGTATCGCAAAATGCAACCAAGGGCGTGTGGGCGCGCCTGGCCAGCGCGTATGGTTCGAGCACGGTCGGGGCATTTTTCATCCCTGAAATCGGTGACGAAGTGATCGTCGGTTATTTCAACAACGACCCCTGCAACCCGGTCGTGATTGCCAGCCTGTACAGCAGCAAGCGCGCGCCGCCGTACTCGCTGACGGCTGACAATTTCATCAAGGCCATTGTCACGCGCGGCATGCTCAAGGTCGAATTCGATGATGATAAAAAAGTCATGACCCTGAGTACCCCGGCAAAAAATTCCATCGTCATGAGCGACGACGCCAAGTCCATCGTGATGACCGACCAGAACGGCAACAAGGTCTCGCTCGACGAAAAAGGCATCACGCTCGACAGCCCCAAGGACGTGATCATCAAGGCTGGCGGCAAGATCACCCAGAACGCCGGCGCGAATATCGAAGCAACCGCCGGCGCCGACCTGAAACAGTCGGCCCTGAACATCAGCAGCCAGGCGTCGGTGTCGCTGGTGGCCAAGGGCGCCACCAGCGCCGAACTGTCGGCCTCGGGCAACGTCACCGTCAAGGGCGCCCTGGTGGCCATCAACTGAGGCGCCGGAATGTACCCATTTAGCTTTAGCCGAACGACAAGAACGACAAGGACCACAAGGAGCACCATGCCACCCGCCGCCCGCCTTACCGATATGCACCTGTGCCCGATGGTGACTCCCGGCCTGCCGCCGATACCGCACGTGGGCGGCCCGGTGCTCGGCCCCGGTGTGCCCACCGTCATGATCGGCAAGCTGCCAGCCGCCGTGGTCGGCGACCAGTGCCTGTGCGTGGGACCGCCGGACGCCATCGCCATGGGATCGATGACGGTCACGATCGGCGGCAAGCCGGCCGCCCGCATGGGTGACCAATGCGCCCACGGCGGCAGCATCTCGATCGGTTGCCCGACCGTGATGATCGGGGGTTGAGCCGCCATGAGCAGCGATCCTTCCTTCCTCGGCCGTGGCTGGTCGTTTCCGCCAACTTTCAGCAACGGCCGCAGCGGCGGCGCCGGTGGTCAGGTTGCAATGGTCAGCGGCGCCGACGATATCCGCCAGAGCCTGCACATTCTGCTCTCGACCGCGCCCGGCGAGCGGGTGATGCGGCCCGAATTCGGCTGCGGCCTGAAAAACCATGTGTTCGAGCACGTCGGCTACGGCACCATCGTGCAGATGAAGGAACTGATCGAGCGCGCCATCCTGTTCTTCGAGCCGCGCATCACGCTCGACCGCATCGAGATCAGCGACCGCGACATCGCCAGCGGCCGCCTCGACATCGACCTCCAGTACACGGTGCGCATGACCAATACGCGCAGCAACATGGTGTATCCGTTCTACTTTACCGAGGGTACCAATGTTCAGCCATGAGCCGATGCTGATCGTGCGCGACGGCGCCAGCCAGGATGGCCGCCTGCTCGCCCCCTTGCAGGACGGCTACTTCAAGCTGGCCGAGATGCCGTTTGCCGACCTGCTGGCGATGGCGCGCAGCTATGCTTCGCTGGTCACGTTTTTCCGCACCGACAACCAGCCCGAGGGCGACTGGCTGGCCTATTTTTCGGCCGATGAAACCATTGTACTGGCCTGCATCCTGTCAACCAGGCTACAGCCCCACCACGACCGCTTCGAGCGCTGGTGGGCCGCCTGTCAGGACCGCGTCGGCGACCAGCCACGCCATTGGACCCGGGAGGACGCGCTGCCGATGCAGGCACTGGCGGCCCTGCTCGATGAATGGCTGACGGCGCTGGCCGGCGCCACCGGTGTTGCCGGGCGCAGCCTGCACGCGCTGCTGGCGACCGTGATCGGCAGCCTGTGCAGCGAACGCAACGGATATGCCGCGCTGCTGCCGGCCATCGCCCCGGCGCTGGGGCCGGCATGGCGCGCCGCCCAGGGCGCCAACGCACTGCTGCGCCCGTCCGAATTGCGCGCCAGCTACCATTATTATGTCAAGGCGGTCGAAATGGTACAGCAGGAAGCGGCGCGCCAGTTGCCCGCGTCGCTGGTCAGCGGCGCCCACGAACCGGGCGCGGCGCTGTTGATCGCCTTTATCAGCCTGGTCCAGCGTCTCGATACGCGCCTGAACCGCTTTACCAGCCGCCACATCGACTTTTACTACGACCGCATACTCGGCGCCGGGCGCCTGCCGGCCGTGGCAGACCACACTTTCCTGGTGGCGGCGCCGGCGGCCAGCGGCGCCCGCGTCGAGATACCGGCCGGCGCCGCGTTTATCGCCAAACGCGACGGCCGCGAACTGGCCTACCTGTGCGCCGACGGCCTGACCGTCAGCGATGCCCGCGTGCAAGCCCTGCATACGCTGTATTTCCACCGCGATCCGCTGGTCTCGCCGGAAACCGATATGGACAACAACGGCAAGCTGCGCGCCCTGGTCGCCTGGCCCAGCAGCGCCTGGACCCGCAGCATCGCGCCACCACCGCTGCAGCTGGCGGCGCCCGACCCGCAACGCCCACCGCTGGCCGTGCCGCTGCTGGGGGCGCCACGAAGCGGCCCACCGGCGGCGCCGGCGCACAGCGCCCGCCTTGGTTTTGCCATTGCCAGCAACGTGCTGCTGATGCAGGAAGGACGGCGCCGCATCACGCTGGAACTGCATTTCAGCTCGGACCGTCTGAATGACCTGCTGACCCGGCTCGAAAAAGTCATGCGGAAGCAGAAACTGCAGGCACACGCAGGCGCGCAACACGATGCAACGCAGAGCGAGCCCGCCAACGGCGCCATTGACAGTATCGAGCAGCAAGCGACCATGCTGCGCATCCTCGCCGGCCTGTTCCGCATAGCACTGACCGGGCCGGCCGGCTGGATCGAACTGCCCTGGTATTACCCGGCCATGCCAGCGCCTGCCCGGGGATACAGCAACAACGGCGCTTGCACGCTGACGCTGCAATGCGAACTGCCGCTCGAGGCGCCGCCCGTGGTCGGCTATCAGCGCGCGCTGCATGGAGAAGACTGGGACACCACGGTGCCGGTGATGCGCCTGCTGCTCAACCCGGACAGCTACGTCTACCCCTACGGCCTGCTGCGCCAGTTACGGCTAAGCAAGGCCAGCGTCAGCGTCGAGGTCAGCGGCTATCGCCAGCTCAGCCTGAACAACCAGCTTGGCCAGCTCGACCCGGCCAGCCCGTTCCAGCCGTTCGGCCCCCTGCCGGTGGTCGGCTCCTACCTGATCGTCGGCAGCGGCGAGGCGGCCGGCAAGGACCTGACGGAATTCAACCTCGACATCGAATGGGCTGAATTGCCCGATCTGCCCGGCGGCTTTACCGAGTATTACCACGATTACGCCCACACGCCCGCCAACGACGACTACCAGGTTCGGGTCGAGGCGCTGACCGATGGCGTGTGGGGGCCGGACCAGCAACAGACAAAGCCGCTGCCCTTGTTTGCCGACGATTACCGCCGCACCGCCAGCCAACGCGTGCAGCAGCGCATCCGGCTCGACTGTAGCAGTGTACTGGGGCGCCTGCGCCAGCTCGATACGGCGCCGCCGCCCCGTACGCCATACAGCACCGCCTCGCGCGATGGGTATTTCAAATTCACCCTGGCGGCGCCGCGCTTTGCCTTCGGCCACCGCGAGTATCCGCAAGCGCTGGCCTACGCCATGAAGCGCAGCCTGCGCAACAAGGATGGCCGCTTCATGGCCGGCGTGCCCGAGGCGCCGTACACGCCGCTGGTATCGCGCATTACCGCCAGTTACAAGGCGCGGGCCGTCATCGCCATGGGCCGCCGCGCCGACGCCGCCCCCGCCTCCAGCGGCCTGAACAACGCCTTGCTGCACTTGCATCCGCTGGGCTGGGAAGCGGTCGATGTCACCAACGCCCGCGGGCCGACGCTGCTGCCCGCCTATCCACAACTGGGCTACCTGCATATCGGTCTGTCAACCAGCGACCTCGACGCCGTGCTGCAACTGTTTTTCCACCTGCAAAACGATTCCTCGCCAGAGGCGCCGCCGGCCGCCAGCTGGAGCTATCTGTCCGGCAACCGCTGGCTGCCACTGCCGCCACACCAACTGCTCGGCGACAGCACCGGCGGCTTGCGCACCTCGGGCGTGGTCAGCCTGCGCCTGCCGGCCGATATCAGCCTGGAGCATAGCATCATGCCGGCCGGCCTGTACTGGCTGCGCCTCGGCGCCGACAGCGGCCTGGCCGGATTTGGCAGTCTGTACAACGTCTACACCCAGGGCTTTCGCGTGCAGCGCGCTGACGAAGACATGCAGGCCACCACCTTGCTGACCCTGCCGGCTGGCAGCATCACGCGCAGCCGCACGCTGATCGCCGGCCTCGGCAAGGTACACCAGATGGTGGCCAGCCGTGGCGGCCGCCTGGTCGAGGACCGGGCCCAGCGCCACACCCGTATCGCCGAGCGGTTGAGCCACAAGGGCCGCGCCGTCACACCGTCCGATTACGAGTTGCTGATTCTCGAGCGCTTTCCGGAAATTTACAAGGTCAAATGTTTCCCCAACCTTTGCATGGACGGCGACAGCGCGCAACAATGGGTCAGTCCGGGCAAGATCCTGATCGTCTTACTGCCGCCGCTGCTGCCCGATGCACCGTTGCACAGCATGCCGCAACTGAGCAGCCTGCTGCTGGCACAGGTCCGGGCCTACGTGGAAACGCTGGCGCCGCAGGCGGCCCTCATCGATGTCCGCCATCCCGTCTACGAGCAGATCCAGGTGCGCTGCACGGTGCGCCTCAAGCCGGGCCTGCTGGCAGGCCGCTGCATCACCCGCCTCAACGAAGACCTGTCGCGCTTCCTGTCGCCGTGGGGCGCGCAGCATGGCCGCGGCCACTTTGGCTGGAGCATGAGCGAGCACGACGTCGAATCGTTCATTATCGGGCTCGACTACATTGCCGACGTCAGCGCCTGTTCGCTGCTGCAAGTGGCGCCCGCCGTTGCCGGCGGCTACACGCTGACCGACACGGCGCTGCCCGGCGTGCGCCAGTTGTCCTGGAAATTCCCCTGGAGCGTGGCGGTGGCGATCGACAAGCACCTGATTGCCATCGACGACGACAAGGGCAAGCTGCAGCCAGCCAACCTGAACACGCTCGATATCGGCTCCACTTTCATTATTGCACCGGAGAACCCCAATGGCCCAACAAAGCCGTGAGTCGCTCAAGCGCTCATTCAAGCAAGGACAGATGCCGGCGCAAAACGCCTTCAGCGACCTGATCGAGTCGATGCTCAACATCGTCGATCAGCAATTCGACAAGACCGAGGCCGATGGCCTCAAGGTCGGCCAGATCAAGCAGGGACGCCTGATCAGTTTTTATCGCGACATCACAAAGAAAAGCGCAATCTGGTCAGTCAGCATGAACAACGACCATGATGGCCTGGTGTTTGGCACCGGCGGTATCGAGGACGGCCATGCGCCGGGACAACCGGGGCAGGAGAGCGTGTTTCGGCGCGCGATGGAGCTGCGGCCGGCGCCCGAGGTGGCATTTGCCCCCGGCACCGCCACGGCCAGTACGCCTGCCAGCCATTTTCAGCTGGAATTGCAAGGGCGCGTGCTGGCCGATGGCCGCATCGGCCGTGCCGTCAGCGGCGTGCCGGCCAACGGCGAATGGCACGACATCACCGGCAAGCTGACAGGTTGCCATGCCTTCGAGGTGATGGCCGGGGTCGGCAAAAAAGGGAGCGGGCGCTACGCGCTCATGCATGCGTTTGCCACCAATACTTTTCACGGTGGCAAAGACGACATTACTTACCACCAGGCCCATTTCGGCAGCCGCTGCACGCGCATGCGCTTGCGCTGGACGCGCGAAAAAGGCCCGGCCGGGCATACTTATACCTTGCAGATCCGCACCGGCTGCCCGCTCGACGACGGCGACACGCCGCCCGGCCAGGCCACCAGCATCCAGGTGTACCTGACCCAGCTGTGGTTCGATCCCGCCATGGACGGCTGCCAGCCCGCCAGCCAGAAAGACGGATTGTGATGCCCACCATCTCCCTTACCCTGCGCGACGACGAAGGCCGGCTGGTGATCGAGGCGCTGGCAGAGCTGCCATTCAAGACAGTATTCGAGCTGATCGGCGACCTCAACCGCCAGGCCGTCGAAAATGGTCAAGCGCATGACGGTGCACGCCGCTACCTGCTGGAGCGCGACAGCCTGGCGCTGATCCTTGGCGCGCTCGCGCAACTGCCTTACGAGCGTGTGCACCGCCTGCTGCCGGCGCTCGAACAGCAGTTGCGCCACGGAGTGCCGGCATGAACGTCGCGGCCAAGGTGTCCACCATTGCACGGCTGGCGCCGGACCCGGACGGCCTCGATTTTGCCGCCCTGCAGCGGGACGGCCTGGCCTTGCTCCAGCAACTGGCCGGTGAATACTGGACCGATTACAACCCGCACGACCCCGGCGTGACCCTGCTCGAACAGCTGTGCTACGCGCTGACCGACCTCGCTCACCGCTCGTCGCTGCCGCACGAGGACTACCTGGCTGCCAGCGACGGCGCCATCGACCTGGCGCGCCATGCGCTGCACCGGCCACAGGAGATTTTTCCCAGCGAACCGGTGACCAACGACGACTGGCGCCGCCTGCTGTTCGACCGCGTCCCCGAGATCGACGATATCTGGCTTGAAGCGCAAGGCGGCAGCGGTGACCTTGCCCTGATGATGATCAGATTTACCGCAACCGACGAACCGGGCAGCGCCACCATAGCGCGCTCGGCCATTCGCAGGATTTTTTCCGCCAACCGCGCGCTGTGCCAGGATATTGCCAGCCTTACCGAACTGCGAACACGCAATTTTTACCTGAGCGGCGACATCCAGGTGCGCAGCATGCGCGATGCCGCCGAAGTGTATGCCGACATTATCTTTCAATGCGCACAGCTGGTCGGCTCCGGTCTGCAGCTGCAGCCTTATGAGAACGAAGCCAATCATGGCGCCGTGGCCGGTGCAGAGGCCACACCCGCGCCGGCGCTCGATGAGCTGCTGAACGGTCCCTTGACAGAGCACGGGCGCGTACTGGTGCACGAACGGCGCAAGCACAACAGCGCGATCTCGCCGCTACGCCTGATTGGCTTGATCCTTGGCATCGAGGGCGTGCAGAAAGTACACCGGCTGCAGATACTCGACGACAGCGGCCGGCTACTCGAAGACGGCGGCCACGACCTGGGCGAAGGCCATGTACCGCGCCTGCCGCTGGACCAGCAAGGGGGCAGCCTGAAGTTGCACTTCATGGGCAAAACGCTGGGCGAACTCAGCGAACTCAAAGATTTCGATCATCAAGCCAATCAACTGATACAGAATGCCACTGCGGATGCCTGCACGGCGCTGCGCGATGCCGCCCGTCCCTACCTGAACAAGCTGCGCTACGAACGCCGTACGCTGCGCGAACGGCACGCCTCGCTCGACCACCTGGCTACGACGCTGCGCGGTAGCGGCCGGCCGCTCAACGGTTATCACTCGATTCAGCACGAGCTGCCCGCCATTTATGGCGTCAACGCCCACGGCGTGCCGGCCAGCGCGCCGGCGCAGGCGCGCGCCGCTGCGCGCCAGCTGAAGGCCTATCTGTATGGTTTCGAACAGGTCATGGCCAATTATGTGCAAGGTCTGGCCCACATAGGCCAGGTATTTTCCATCGAGCGCCGCGCCAGGCGCTCGTACTACAGCCAGCCGCTCAGCAACGCCATGCTGCCCGATATCGCCATGCTGTACACCATGGCGCCCGACGATATCGCCGACGCGCTCGACGATATCCGGCAACGCTTCGACCCCCATGAAGACCGGCGCAACCGCGTGCTCGACGTGATGCTGGCCATGTACGGCCAGCGCTATACCCAGCAACTGCTACGCAAGTTCAACGTCTACTTTACGGCGCGCCAGGATATGCGCGCCTGGCTGTTGCAAAACAAGCGGGCTTTTCTGCTGCACATCGCCGCGCTCAGCAAACAGCGGGCCACCGCCTTCCGCTACGACCTGCCAGCCTGGAACACCAACAACGTCAGCGGCGCCCAGCGCAAGATCGCCATTTTGCTGGGCTTGCACCAACTGCGCTGCTGCCGGCCACTGTGCCAGGTACTCGACCGCTACGGCCTGCGCATTATCGACAGCGACGAGGCAAACGCCGCCAGCTTTACCGAGCTGCTGGAACGGCTGCAGGCGCCGGCACCGGCACCAGCCACCGCGCCACTGCTGCGCGTGCCGCGCAGCGTGCTGCACCAGGCGTTTCCGCACGAAGGCAAGCCGGCGCCGGCCGAGGTGGTGATGCTGTCGCCGGCGCAGCTGCGGCGCCTGCGCCTGCTGAACATGAAGTGCGAAGGCCTGCACCTGGTCGAGCACACGCTATTGCGTCCACGCCGCAGCCCGGCGCCGCATCGGGACGTCCCCGAAGGTTTTTATCGCCTGCAAGTCAGCGTGATCTTTCCGGGCTGGACGGTACGCTTCGCTTCGAGCGAATTTCGCAAGCTGGCGCAGGAAACCGTGGCGCTGAACCTGCCCGCGCACGTGATGCCGCATTTTTATTGGCTCAGCCATGACGACATGGCGCGTTTCGAATCGCACTACCCGCAGTGGCTGGACTGCCTGCGGGCAGTAGTGTCCAGCGCCGAGCAACATGGCCGTGCCGGCGGCGAGCGGCTGGCCGCCCTCGACGCCGCATCGGACGCGCTGCTGCGCTTCCTGCAATCGCTGCCGCCGCAAGCCGCCGGTCGCGGCCATTGGGTATAAGGGTCGCAGCCGTGAACGCCCGCCACCACATTGCCGATCTACATCTCGACCTCAGCTTCGAGAGCGACGATCCACGCCCGCGACCGGTGGCGGAGGCGGCCTTGCTGGCGCTCGCGCAGGAACACATCCTGCCGGTGCTCGAACAGGTGCTGGACCAGGAGGACGACGGTCGCTGGCGCCATATCGGCAAGCTCGACATCGACCTCGGCGCCTGCGCCGCGCACGACTATGCGCACGAGATTCCACCCTTGCTGGCGCGGCTGCTGCGCGAAGCGCTGGCGCGGCATGACAGCGAGGCGCACAGGCCGTTGGCCAGCAGCGATATCAGCGCGGTCGCGACACATCACGCTTTGCCGGGACAGCACGCCCCTCTCGACAGACCGGCTGCACTCGAGCGCTTCCTGCGCAGCGGCTGCTTGCCTGCCTTGCCTGTTACAAACGCAATCGATGGCGCCCTGCGGATGAGCGGGCAGTTACTGGCGCCATGGCTGACGGCGCCCGATAGCACCGAACTGGCCGCCATGCTCGAACGCTGCGCCGCCGACGACGCCGCCATTACCCTCATCCGGCGACTGGCTCAGCAATTTGAGCCGCACACGCTGCGCCAATTGGTGCAACGCCTGGAAACCCCGGCGCGCGCCACCGCCTGGCTGGCCATGGTCGATGCCATCGAAGCCGCGCTGGCGCCTGCCGATGGCATGCAACGCCAGCACTTGCGCCAGCTGTGGGAGCTGGTGCTACAAGACATATTCGCCAGCGCAGCAGCGGTAGCGCAAGCGCCAGTCCGGGGATTGGGGGCAACGTCGATGGCACGGTTTGCCATGCCGGCGCCATTGCGGCAGGCGGCGGCCAGCGTGGCGGCCCGGCCCGATCAGGTTTTTCCGCACACGGCGGCGCTGCTGCGCGCCATCGCCGCAGCACCGCAGGTGGCGCCGCCGCAGTTACCAGGACAGTTACAGGAACACTTACAGGAACAGATGCAGGTTATGGACAGGCCCGATGCACTGGCAGAGATGCAGGCTGCAGCAACGGCGCCTGGCGCAATATCGGCGCCGGACCTGCTCCTGAGCGCGCCAATCACGCAAGCGATTGAAGCGCGTATCGAAGCATCGTTTGCCACGGCAAATGCCGCGCCAATCTATGCCGACTGGGACCTGCTGTTACACGATCATGCCGACCTGCTGCGCGCAGCCCTTCTACGCCACGGCGGCGTCGAGCGGCTGCTGGACAGTTTTCCTGCCTCATTGCTTGAAAACCTCGCCGCGCTGGCGAACGCCGAAGCGCCTGACCATGGAGCGGGCCCCTCGGCTGACTATCCGCATGTCTATCCGGCCGGTTCTGCGGCCGCGATCATGCCAGCGCATGCGAGCGTGCAACAACGCTGGCAACTTTGCTTGATGCACCTGGCCAGCCAGAGATTCGATGTTGAACGCTTGCGCAGCGCATTGCAGACGGTGCAACAGGTGCAAACGGTGCAACAGGCGGCAGCGCCAGCGCTACGCATCAATGAAGGCGGCTTATCGTCCAGTTCAGCCGGCGCAGACGGACTGACGAGTGCGTATGGCCGGATTGGACCGGCCGCCGTGCCGGCACAGACGCCGCTGATGGTCGAGGTAGCAGATACCGCTGCAGCACATATCTTGACGGCAGATACCTCTAGGGCAAGACTGTCCGAAACAGCGGCGCCACGGATGCCAGCCATCGCCGATTCCGCCACCGCCTGGGAAGACCTGGAGCGACACATCGCCGCTTTGCCCGGCGCCGAACGCATGCGCGAAGCAGTGCGCACTGCAGCCGACGCCAGCGCCGACCGCCAGGCTTTTCTGCACCAGGTGGCAACCGCACTGCGCGCACAGCAGCCGCTGGACCTTGAGCGGATCGAGGAAGACATCGCCGTGGAACAAGCGCTGGCCAATGCGCTGCGCAGTGCAGACCCGGCCGGCATCGACGCCGCGCTGGCCGGCGCGAGCGAGCGCGATGTGCTGGCGGCCATGCGCCGGATTGGCGACAACGCCGAGGTCTGGTCGCAGCTCGCGCACCTCGAGCCGGCATTGCTGATGCGGCTGACCATGCTGGCCTCGCCTGCTGCGGGGCAGTTGATGCGGACACTGCCATCGGCGCACCAGCTGGCAACCCCAGCGCTCCCCGTCGATGAAGTTGGCGACTTGTCGCCTACCTCCGCCAGTGCAGATGGACCAACAAATGCATATGACCAGGTTGGCCAGGTTGGCCAGGCTGCCGCGCTGGCGCAGCCGCCGCTGCTCACCGCTGCAGCAGATCCCACGGCAACAGATATCGCGACGGCAAAACTGGCCGAGACGCCGGCATGGTGGATGCCGGCCATCGCCGATCAGGCCACCGACTGGGACGACGTAGCGGCACACATCGCCGCCCTGCCCGGCGCCGGGCTGATGCGCGATGCAGTGCGTGCCGCAGCCGACGCCAGCGCCGACCGCCAGGCTTTTCTGCACCAGGTGGCAACTGCACTGCGCGCACAGCAGCCGCTGGACCTTGAGCAGATCGAGGAAAACATCGGTGTAGAACAAGCGCTGGCCGAT
>JBEVNE010000205.1:0-4178 GCA_040508275.1 Duganella sp. | reverse complement strand
TTGAGCTTGGTGCCGACGCCGTCGGTGCCCGACACCAGCACCGGTTCCTTGAATTTTTTGCTGATTTCAAACATGGCGCCGAAACCACCGAGGCCGCCCAGTACGCCTTCGCGCAGGGTGCGCTTGGCAAATGGTTTGATGGCTTCGACTAAGGCGTCGCCGGCATCGATATCGACGCCTGCGTCACGGTAGGACAGGGAAACATTTGAAGGTTGGCTCATGGTGTATTTCGCAGCGAAGGCGGTAAAATAGAAGGCGGAGACCGCTATTTTAGCAAAATGCCCCGTCCAACTGCCTTTTTTAACCATCAAAATCACATTTCCGGCCACTTGCCGTGCTTTGCCGACGCCCTGAGCGAGGCTGTACCTTCTATAATGCATAATGTAAACAAGAAAAACTTTATGCAAAAGATCAGATCAGGGCACATGCCATGAAGCAATTGGTGCTCGACTTGGGCGCAGACCAGCCGCACAGCCTCGAGGCTTTCGAGGTAGGACAGAACGCCGAAGCGATGGCGTTGCTGGGGCAGTTTGCCACCCGTACGTCGCGTGAGCACTTCGCCTACCTGTGGGGTCATGCCGGCGTGGGCAAGAGCCACCTGCTCAAGGCCCTGGCCAGCGCCGGTGGCGAAGCGGAGCAATTGCGGGCGCGCTATATCTCGCCGTTTTCCATCGAGTCGGAATTTTTGTATTCGTCCGAGGTGGACCTGTACCTGCTCGACGACTGCGAAAAGCTGTCGCCGGTGGCGCAGATCGAC
This sequence comes from Duganella sp., assembly GCA_040508275.1. Lineage (GTDB taxonomy): Bacteria > Pseudomonadota > Gammaproteobacteria > Burkholderiales > Burkholderiaceae_D > Rugamonas. Next base: position 3,421 of record JBEVNE010000205.1, on the reverse strand, counting down.
GCCTTTGCCCTGTTTAACGAAATTCGCGCCAACAACGCCTGGATGGTCTGCAGCGGCGCGGTGGCGCCGGCGGTGCTGCCAGTGCGCGAAGATTTACGCACGCGCATGGGCTGGGGCCTGATCTATCAAATCCACGGTCTCACCGACGATGAAAAAGCCGCAGCGCTGGGCGCAGCCGCCACCGCGCGTGGCTTGACGCTGTCGCCGGGCGTGATACCCTACCTGCTGTCCCATTTCCAGCGAGACATGAGTTCCCTGTCCACCATGCTCGATTCGCTGGACCTCTATTCACTGGAAACCCAACGCCCGATCACGCTGCCTCTGTTGCGCGAGTGGTTGCAGGCGGAAGCAAAAGAATGAAAAACCTCGCCCTCTTTGACCTCGACCACACGCTGCTGCCGATAGATTCCGACCACGAGTGGGGCCAGTTCCTGGTGCGCATAGGCGCTGTCGATCCGGTTGAATTTACCCGCCGCAACGACGGCTTTTACGCCCAATACCAGGCCGGCACCCTCGATCCGGTGGAATACCTCGAATTTGCACTGGGCACGCTGGCAAAGTTTTCGCGCGCACAGCTCGACGATATGCGCGCCCGCTACATGACCGAGGTGATCGTGCCTAATATCCGCCCGAGCGCGCTGGCGCTGCTCAAGCAGCACCAGGAAGCGGGCGACCTGGTGGCGATTGTCACGGCCAGCAACCACTTCGTGACCGAGCCGATTGCACGCGCCATGGGCGTGGAACATCTGATCGCCGCCATGCCCGAACGCGATGCCGAAGGCAACATCACGGGCAAGCTGCTCGGTACGCCCACCCAGGGCAAGGGCAAGATCGTCCATACCGAAGCGTGGCTGGCCAAGATGGGCAAGACCTTCAGCGACTTTGGCAACGTCTATTTTTACAGCGATTCGCACAACGATCTGCCGCTGCTGTCCATCGTCAGCCACCCGATTGCCACCAATGCCAACGCCACCCTGAAAACGCACGCCACCGCCCAAGGCTGGCATTTGATTGAACTGTTCAATGATTAAGAAACTGATCCGCAAAATCCTGGGCGCCAAGAGCAAACCGCGCGACGCCAGCACCCCGGTGGTGCTGGGACCGGAGGCGCATGGCATCGACCCGCGCCTGCTGTCGTCGAACGCCGTCCGCGTGACCAGCACGCTGCAGGAAGCCGGCTTTGAAGCGTTTGTGGTGGGCGGCGCCGTGCGTGACCTGCTGCTGGGCGTGAAACCCAAGGATTTCGACATCGCCACCAACGCCACGCCCGAGCAGGTGCGCAAGCTGTTCCGCCGCGCCTTCATCATCGGCAAGCGCTTCCAGATCGTCCACGTGATGTTCGGCCAGGACCTGCTGGAGGTGACCACCTTCCGTGGCACCACCTCGGACAATGCGCCCAAGGATGAACATGGCCGGGTTTTGCGCGACAACACCTTCGGCTCGCAGGCTGAAGACGCCGTGCGGCGCGACTTTACCATCAATGCCATGTACTACAATCCGGCCAACGGTCAGGTGCTCGACTACCACGGCGGCATCGAAGACATCCGCGCCAAAACGCTGCGCATCATCGGTCAGCCCGAAGCGCGCTACCGCGAAGACCCGGTGCGCATGCTGCGCGTGGTGCGCTTTGCCGCCAAGCTGCAGTTCACCATCGAACCAACCACCGCCGCACCGATTGCCGTGATGGCGCCACTGATCAACAACGTGCCGGCGGCGCGCGTGTTCGACGAAATGCTCAAGCTGCTCATGAGCGGCCACGCCATGGCCTGCCTGCAGCAGCTGCGCAAGGAAGGCCTGCACCACGGCCTGCTGCCGCTGCTCGACGTGGTGATGGAACAGCCGCTGGGCCTCAAGTTTGTCACGCTGGCGCTGGACTCCACCGATGCGCGCATTGCCGCCGGCAAGACCGTGTCGCCGGGCTTTTTGTTTGCCTCGCTGCTGTGGCACCAGGTGCTGGAAAAATGGACCGCCTACCGCGCCGCCGGCGAACAGACCATACCGGCGCTGCACCTGGCCGCCGACGACGTGCTCGACTCGCAAACCGAAAAACTGGCGCTGCAGCGCAAGATCGGTACCGACATGCGCGACATCTGGTCGATGCAGCCGCGCTTCGAGCGCCGCACCGGCAAGGCGCCGTATAAACTGCTGGAACACCTGCGCTTCCGCGCCGGTTACGATTTCCTGCTGCTGCGCTGCGCTTCGGGCGAGATCGATGCCGAACTCGGTGAATGGTGGACCGCCTTCTACGAGGCCGAAGCGGGCGACCGCGACGCCCTGATCGCCGATGCCAGCCGCGCACCGGCCAGCGGCGAACAGGCCAAGCGCAAGCGCGCACCGCGCCGCAGCCGTAGCCGTGGTCCGGCCGCGGCAGCCGAAAGCAGCGCCGCCGGTGGCGATGGCGGCCAGCAAGACTGACCTCATCACCGGTTTGACAGCATGAGCATCACCAGCCCACGCGACGAAGGCGGCTTCGCCTTCACCATCGCCTACATCGGCATCGGCGCCAACCTGGGCGACGCCCGCGCCAACGTGGCGGACGCCTTTGCGCGCCTGCAAAGCCTGCCCGGCTGCACGCTGATGGCCACCTCCAGCCTGTACCGCACCGCGCCCATCGACGCCGGCGGCGACGACTACATCAACGCCGTGGCGCGCATTGCCACCACGCTCGATGCCCACGCGCTGCTGGCAGCGCTGCACGGCATCGAACAGGCGCACGGACGCGAACGCCCGTATCGCAACGCCCCGCGCACGCTCGACCTCGACCTGCTGCTGTATGGCGACGCCATCATCGACAGCCCGGCCCTGAGCGTGCCGCATCCGCGCATGACCGAGCGCGCCTTTGTGCTGGTGCCGCTGCTGGAACTGGCGCCGGCCCTGCACCTGCCCGGTCGCGGTGCGGCGCAGGACTACCTGGCCGCCGTCGCCAACCAGGGCGTGGCTCTGGCACACTGATTTCCACGGCAGGCTACACTATCGGCGTCTGCCCCATCTTTAAAGGATTTACCATGTCTGGTTATTTGCAAGGAAACGAACTGGCCGCGAGCCAAAAGCCCGCCGCTAACGCTCCTGCGGCTGCATCGGCCAAAGCCGAAGTTCCCAAGCCCTTCACCAAGCCCGTCACCATCCACACCCTGGCCGAGCTGCGCGCACGCGGCGAGAAAATCGCCATGCTCACCTGCTACGACGCCAGCTTTGCCGCGCTGATGGACCGCTGCGGCGTGGAGATGCTGCTGATCGGCGATTCGCTGGGCATGGTCTGCAACGGCCACCCGTCAACGCTGCCGGTCACCGTGGCCGAACTGGCCTACCACACGGCTTCTGTCGCGCGCGGCAGCAAGACCGCCATGGTGGTGGCCGACCTGTCGTTCGGTTCCTACGGCACGCCGGAGACGGCCTACCACAATGCCGTGCAGCTGATGCA
>JBEVNE010000179.1:0-13603 GCA_040508275.1 Duganella sp. | reverse complement strand
ACGCTCGTTTGGCGTGAACGCCTGACATCATCGTTGATACGGCCAGCACTGGGGGGCGCCATGGAGCACATTTCCAAAGGGGCGCGCGTTACCCTGGTGCCCGCTATCGCAGACCGGATGTTTCACGCCGGTTTTGTGGCAACCGGACTGGCGCTGGACCTGGCCAGTTTTGCGCTTGACGCCAACGGCAAGCTGGTTGACGAGCCGTACATGACATTCTTTAACCAGCCCGTCACGCCCTGCGGCGGTGTGCGCGTGCTTGCTGGTACTGGAGCTGGCGGCCAGACTGGCGTGCAGGGCTTCAGCTTCGACCTGGCGCGTTTGCCAGCCATCGTTGAGCGCGTGGTGGTCACTGCCAGTATCGATGGCGCCGGCGTGATGTCGCAGCTGCAATCCGGCTATCTGAGCCTCTATGCCGATGCTGGCGAGTTTGCCCGCTTCGCGTTTACCGGCGCCGACTTCGCATCCGAACGGGCGTTGATGGTGGGCGAGATTTACCGCCGCAACGGTCAGTGGCGTTTCATGGCGTCGGGCCAGGGTTTTGATGGCGGACTCGATGTGCTGGTGCGCCATTTCGGCGGCGTCGTCGATGATGCACCTGCACCTGCCAAGTCCGGCGTCGATCTGGAAAAGCGTTTACAGCAGAAGGCGCCGCAGCTGGTCAGCCTGGTCAAGTCGGCGACGGTTTCTCTGCAAAAGGTCGGGCTGCAAACCCATCGCGCCCGCGTCTGCCTGGTGCTTGATATTTCCGGCTCGATGGGCGCGTTGTACAAGCGTGGCCTGGTGCAGCAGTTTGCCGAGCGCATCCTGGCGCTGGGCTGCAAGTTCGACGATGACGGCGAGATCGACGTCTTCCTGTTCGGGCGTAACGTGCACCACCTGGCCCCCATGGGCCTGAACAACTGGACCGGCTATGTCCAGCACATTATCGACCGCCACCCGCTCGAGGGTGACACCCGCTACGGCGCAGCGCTCGAAGCGGTGCGCCGCTTTTACTTTCCTGATGGTGCAGGCGGCGAACGCCGCAGCCCGCAACGGGCAGATCTGCCCGTGTACGTGATGTTTGTCACCGATGGCGGCACCTCCGACCAGGGCATGGCCGAGCGGCAGGTGCGCTGGTCCAGCAACGAAGCGATTTTCTGGCAGTTCATGGGTATTGGCAAAGGGCGCAAATCGAAGAGCCGCAAGCTGGCCAGTTTTGCTGACTCTGATTTTCCTTTCCTCGAAAGCCTGGACGAATTGCCGGGCCGCCTGGTCGATAACGCCAACTACTTTTCAGTCGCCTCGCCCGACGAATACAGCGACGCTGAACTCTATGATTTACTGATGGCCGAATACCCGGACTGGCTCAGGGCGGCTCGTGGCGCCGGATTGCTTGCCGAATAAACCAGCCGCCGTGTCGTCGCATTGTTAAAATGCAACAGCAAGCAGGCGCGAACAACAATATCCCATGTCCTATGTCTTATATAAGACCTGTTGAGGTACAATAGCGTTCTCAAAGGCTGGTCCAAAAGGTGGGCCGGCCGCGATCAACCCTGACCGAGAACTCCCATGCTAGCTGCCTACCGTCTCCACGTTGCCGAACGCGCAACCCTTGGTATTCCTCCGCTGCCATTGTCCGCTGAACAGACCGCCGACCTGGTCGAGCTGCTGAAAAATCCGCCAGCCGGTGAAGAACAATTCCTGGTTGACCTGATCACCAACCGCGTGCCGGCCGGCGTCGATGACGCGGCGCGCGTGAAATGCGCGTTCCTGGCCAGCGTGGCCCGTGGCGACGAAGCCTCGCCGCTGGTATCGCGTGAACTGGCGACCCAGCTGCTGGGCACCATGCTCGGTGGTTTCAACATCAAGCCGATGATCGATCTGCTCGACGACGCAGTCGTCGGCGCCGTCGCTGCCGAAGGCCTGAAAAAAACCCTGCTGATGTTCGACTACTTCCACGACGTGAAAGAACTGGCCGACAAGGGCAGTGCGCGCGCCAAGGAAGTGGTGCAATCGTGGGCCGACGCCGAGTGGTTCACCTCGCGCCCTGAAGTACCAGAAAGCCTGACGCTGACCGTGTTCAAGGTCTCCGGCGAAACCAATACCGATGACCTGTCGCCAGCGCCGGACGCCACCACGCGTCCTGATATTCCGCTGCACGCCCTGGCCATGCTGAAAAACCCGCGTCCCGGCATCAACCCCGAGGAACCAGGTAAAGTTGGTCCGCTCAAGCAGCTCGAAGCGCTGAAAGCCAAGGGCCACCTGGTGGCCTACGTCGGTGACGTGGTCGGTACCGGTTCTTCGCGTAAATCGGCGACCAACTCGGTGCTGTGGTTCACCGGTGAAGACATTCCTTTCATCCCGAACAAGCGCTTTGGCGGCGTATGCCTGGGCACCAAAATCGCCCCGATCTTCTATAACACCATGGAAGACGCTGGCGCATTGCCGATCGAACTCGATGTAACCCAGATGGAAATGGGCGACGTCATCGAACTGCGTCCGTACGAAGGCAAAGCCCTCAAAGATGGCGCGGTCATTGCCGAATTCACCGTTAAATCCGAAGTGCTGTTTGACGAAGTGCGTGCCGGCGGCCGCATTCCGCTGATCATTGGCCGTGGCCTGACCGCCAAGGCGCGCGAAGCGCTGGGCCTGGGCGTATCGACCCTGTTCCGCCTGCCGCAAAACCCGGTCGATACCGGCCGTGGCTACTCGCTGGCGCAAAAAATGGTGGGCCGCGCCTGCGGCATGCCGGAAGGCCAGGGCATCCGCCCAGGTACCTACTGCGAACCAAAAATGACCACCGTCGGCTCGCAGGACACCACCGGCCCGATGACCCGCGACGAGCTGAAAGACCTGGCCTGCCTGGGCTTCTCGGCCGACCTGGTGATGCAATCGTTCTGCCACACCGCTGCCTATCCTAAAGTGGTGGACGTCAAGATGCACCGCGAACTGCCGACCTTTATCGAAAACCGCGGTGGCGTGGCCCTGCGTCCGGGCGACGGCGTGATCCACTCGTGGCTGAACCGCTTGCTGATGCCGGACACCGTCGGCACCGGCGGCGACTCGCACACCCGTTTCCCTATCGGTATCTCTTTCCCCGCAGGTTCGGGCCTGGTGGCGTTTGCCGCCGCCACTGGCGTGATGCCGCTCGATATGCCGGAGTCGGTACTGGTGCGCTTCAAGGGCGAAATGCAGCCTGGCGTGACCCTGCGCGACCTGGTCAACGCGATTCCGCTGTATGCGATCCGCCAGGGCATGCTGACGGTCGATAAAAAGGGCAAGAAGAACATCTTCTCGGGCCGCATCCTGGAAATCGAAGGCTTGCCGCAACTGAAAGTGGAGCAGGCGTTTGAGCTGTCCGACGCTTCGGCCGAACGTTCGGCTGCTGGCTGCACGGTGCACCTCGATAAAGAACCGATCATCGAGTACATGACTTCGAACATCACGCTGATGAAGTGGATGATCGCCAACGGCTACCTCGACAAGCGCACGCTGGAGCGCCGCATCAAGGCCATGGAAGCCTGGCTGGCCAAGCCGGACCTGCTGGCGCCGGACGCCGACGCCGAATACGCTGCCGTGATCGAAATCGACCTGGCCGACATCCACGAGCCTATCGTGGCCTGCCCGAACGACCCCGATGACGTGAAAACCCTGGCAGAAGTTGCCGGCGCCAAGATCGACGACGTGTTCGTGGGTTCTTGCATGACCAATATCGGCCACTTCCGCGCCGCCTCGAAGATCCTGGAAAACAAGACCGACATTCCGGTACGCCTGTGGATCGCCCCGCCGACCAAGATGGACCAGCAGGTGCTGACCACCGAAGGCCACTACGGCACGCTGGGCCGCACTGGCGCGCGCATGGAAATGCCGGGCTGCTCGCTGTGCATGGGTAACCAGGCGCAGATCCGCAAGGGCGCCACCGTCATGTCGACGTCCACCCGTAACTTCCCGAACCGTCTGGGTATCGAGACCAATGTCTACCTCGGCTCTGCCGAACTGGCAGCGGTATGCTCGACACTGGGCCGCATTCCGACGCGCGAAGAGTATATGTCGCACATCGGCGTGCTCGAGAAGAGCGCCGACCAGATCTATCGCTATATGAACTTTGACCAGATCGAAGAGTTCCGTAGTGTGGCTGACAAGGTGGCTGTGTAAGTATCTTCACCAAGCCTCTTCACCGTATCCGGCATGACGCTGGTCTTCGATCCCCAGGCGCTGGAACAGGCCTGCGCGTTCAACCGCAAGCTGGCCTGGCTGCCGCGTTTTAAGATCACCAACCGCGTGATGCCGGTGTTGGTACAGTCGCTGCTCCAGCTGTCGCAGGTCAATGCCGATGGCAAGCTGCGACGTGCTGGCGTCAGCGTGGTGCAGCGTCGAGTGCAGGTGGACGAACAAGACGTGCCGGTCAAGGTGCGTATCTTGCGCGCTGCTCAGCCTCGGCCGCCGCGCGGCGTGGTGATCGATTTTCACGGCGGCGGCTGGGCCATTGGCAACGCCGCGATGAATGACCAGCTCAACGCCGAACTGGTCGCCGCCTGCGATGTGGTGGTGGTGTCGGTCGATTACCGGCTGGCGACGTTTACGCCGCTGGCCAGCATCATGGACGACTGTCTTGTCGCGGCACGCTGGCTGCTCGCTGGCGGCTTGCCGGACTGCGACGGCTTGCCCGTATGCGTGGTGGGTGAGTCGGCTGGCGGCCACCTGGCGGCGGCAACGCTGCTGCGCCTGAAAGCCTGGCCCGTACTATTGGCCAAGGTCGCCGGCGCCGTGCTGTATTACGGTGTGTATGACCTGGCCGGCACCGCGCGCGTGCGCGCTGCCGGTCCGGAAACACTGCTGTTGCATGGGCCTACCATGCAATCGTCGATGCGCCTGCTCACGCCGGGCTTGAGCGATGCCGAACGCCGCCAGGCGCCGCTGTCGCCGCTGTATGGCGACCTGTCCGGCTTGCCGCCGGCGCTGCTGTTCGCTGGCGACCGCGACCCGCTGCGCGACGACACCATGCTGATGGCCCAAGCCTGGCGCCAGCAAGCATCGGCACCGGTGGAATGCCACATGGTGCCCGAAGCAGCCCATGGTTTCATCCGTTTTCCCATTGCCATGGCGGCGATGGTGCGCCAGCATGTGCATGCCTGGATCAGTCAACGCTGCGCCAGCGCCGCTTGAACCGCGCTGGTGGTTGACTGCAAGGAGCCTGTTGGCATTTAATGACTGTTTCCTGGCTTTGAGGACACAGCGTTGACTCAGCATTACTCTGATCAAAACCCTGATCAAGACCCCGATCACACCCTGACATCGCTGCTGTCGTCACTCAAGCATGGCGGACCGCGTCTGCTCACGCTGACGATACTCTGGCATCCCGAGCTGGAGCGCGTTGGCGAACAGGCGTTTGCGCGCCCTGGATCGGCGGAGCTGCCCATCAACCGTTTCGCCCCGCTGTTCGGGCCGCCGGGCGGTTCGCCGCTGGGGCTTGGCGACCGCCGCATTGCCCGCGATCCAGTGCTTTTGCTGCGCGATGCAGCCGACCAGGTCACCATCGTCACGCCGCAGAGCCGCATGAGCATCGCTCTCGATGGCGCCATGCTGACCGGCGCCACCACGCTGGGCGCCGGCACGATCGAACGCGGCGTGGTGCTGTCGCTGGGCGGCGCGGTGTTGTTATGCCTGCACTGGAGCGACCATCTGCCGCGCCTGAACACGAGCAGCACGCTGCTGGGCGTGAGTGGCGCTGTGCTGCGCATGCATGATGCGATCCGGCAGGCGGCTGGCGCCGCGTTGCCAGTGTTGCTGCTGGGGGAAACCGGTACCGGCAAGGAAGTGGCCGCGCACGCCATTCATGCCGCCAGCCAGCGCCGCCAGCAGAAGCTGGTGGCCGTCAACATGGCCACGCTGAGCGAATCGCTGGCCGCCGCCGACCTGTTCGGCGCGGTTCGCGGCGCTTATACCGGCGCCGACAGCGCGCGCCGTGGCTGGTTTGACGAAGCCGGTAATGGCACGCTGTTCCTGGACGAAGTTGGCAATACCCCGGCGTCGGTGCAGCCGATGCTGCTGCGCGTGCTGGAGACCGGCGCCTACCGGCCGCTGGGTGCGGCGGCCGATCTGGCGACCGGGGCGCGCATTATCGCCGCCACCGACCAGGACCTGGGCACCGGCTTTAACCAGGCGCTGTTGCGGCGCCTCGAGGGTTTCGTGATTCGTTTGCCGACGCTGCGTGAGCGGCGCGAAGATATCGGGCTGTTAATCCGCCACATGATTGAGCAGTGGCAGCTCGCTGGCAATCCGGCGGCGGTGCTGCCGACCGCGCTGGTGGAATCGCTATGCCGCTATCACTGGCCCGGCAATGTGCGGCAACTGGGCATGGTGGTGCGCCGCGCTTTGATTGGCGTTGCCGCCGGCCAGGCGCCTGCTTTCGACGCGTTGTTGCCAGGTGCTGACGCCGACGCAGATGCCGACGCCACCGTGCGGCTGCCGCTGCCGGCGCGTCCGGCAGGGCGGCGCCTGCGCCTGTCCGAACTCGATCACGAGGCCGTGCTGGACGCACTGGAGAGCAATGGCTGGCGTGTTGGTGCCGCCGCGCAGGCACTCAGCGTGTCGCGTCCCTCAATGTATAAATTGATTGACGACCACCCTGATATCCGGGCGGCGGCCGCCATTCCACTCGATGAATTGCGCCGCGTCGTGGCGCAATGCGGCGACGATATCGGTTGCTGCGCGCGGGCCTTGAAAACGCCTAGCGAGGCTTTGCGCCGCCATCTGCGCGGCGTTGGCCTGCTCGGCTAGCAGTGGCCGGCGCGTTGCGGGTCAGTCGTCCTCGGTCGGCAGGGTGCCGGTGCCGCCTACTTCGGCCTCGGGATCGAATATCAGCACCCGGATCTGGTCTTCCGCGCTGTCAGCGCGCGAGATTTTCACGGTCAGGTAGAATGACAACTCCCACATGCCATGGGTGAGACCGACATTGAGCGTGTGTTTCCAGTCCAGGGCAACCTTCAGATAATCCTCCTCGTCCGAAACCACGTGCGGCGCAAAGTCCAGCGACAGCGGCGAAATCGCGCATGACGACTGCGTGAAAGGCGATGGTGGCGACCATTGGGTGCGCACGCCGTGGCCGCGCACCGACACCTGCGGACGCGAGATAAGGGCGCACTGGAGAATCTGGAACGACTGGAAGCCGGTGTTGGTGCGCCGGTTGTGTTCACCGCCGCCGACAATCTGCACATGCAGTTCGTCGCCGGGGTTGAAATACAGCGAGTCGGCATTGGTGCCACGGCGCGGATTCGGTGACGGGGTGATATCGGTCTCTTCGCTATCGTCCGACAACTGGCGCAGCTTGAAGCTCAACTGGTCGGTTTCCTGGTCGGCGTCGAAACGTATTTTCAGGCGCAGCTGGTTCGGTTTTGCGGGGTGGTGCCTGGCATCGCTCATCGGGTGTTTTCCTCTATGGTGGTGGGGTAACGGACATCGCGTCGCAGCGCGATCAAATGGGGTTCGGTGTCGAGCAGTTTGGCGGGGTAGCCGGCTTGCAGCGCGCGTGCGATATGTGTGAAGGCCAGTTCACGCTGGCCAGCGACCTCGCTGGCGACGGCGGCTCGAAAGCGCACTTCGGCGCTGTCGGGCGCACGCGCCACGCTGCGCGCAATCCATTCGGCGGCACCGCTGTCGCGCACATGGGCGGCATACAGCCCCATGCGGCTGAGGAAGGTGGCATCGTCGGGGTGGCGCTCCAGCATTGGCGCCAGCAGCCGGATGGCGCGGCGGTAGGCGGCTTGCGCATCATCTGCACGGCCCGGTATCCAGGCCAGCGTATCGGCCAGGTTGGCCCACTTTAAATAATCGCCGGGGCTGCCGCGAGCACCCGATGCAGCCTGCTCGAACGCGCGCGCCGCGCCAACATAGTCGCCGCGCCGGAACAGGGCGTCACCCAGGTTGGTGTACAGTTTGCCGCTGGGGCGCAGGCGCAGTCCCTGCTGCAGCACTTCCAGCGCCTCGTCGCTGCGGCCCTGGCGTCCCAGGGCGGCGCTCAGGTTGGCGTAGGCCAGCACGGCATCCGGCGCCAGTTGCAGGCTGCGACGAAACGCCTGCTCGGCGCGTGCATAGTCGCCTTGCTGATAGTGCATGGCGCCCTCGATGTCGTAGAACATGCGCTCAGCGGGCATGCCGCGCCGGCCTTGCGCAATGGCGTTGGACAGGGTCTCGAACTGGCGCTGGCGCAGCAGCACATTGAGTTTGGCGTTCAACGCCGACAGGTCGCGCGGGTCGAGCGCCAGCGCGCGCTCGGCAGCCGCCAGCGCCGCTGACGCCTGGCCCTGCAGGGCCAGTACCCAGGCCCGCGCGGCATGGGCCAGCGCCAGCTGGTCGTTTTGCAGCAGCGCCGCCTGCGCGCCGGCGTCGGCAAAGCGCAGCCAGCTGTCATCGCGGCCATCGCCGATGTAGCGCAAGCTATAGGCCACCGAAGCGCCGGCGGCGGCGCCCGCATGCAGCGGATCGTGCGCCAGTATCGACTGGAAGCGCTGCAAGGCTTGTTCCAGCGCGCCATCGCGGTCGGCCTGGCCCAGCAGTTCCATGCCGGAGACCATCGCTTCAGCAGCGGAAAACGGCGCTGGTGCGCGCTGCCATTTTTCCAGCTGTGGCGGCAGCAGGATGGTCGCCGCTGCCACGGCCATCAATACGCCGGCGCTGAGCATCAGGGCCAGCGGGCGCCGCCAGCGGACCCGGTGTGCGCGCTGCGCGCCGGCTGTGGATGGCGACACCGTCGGTGCTGGCGCTGCCGCTGTGGTGTGCGCGGCGGGCGCTGTGTCGGGCTGCACCGGTGTCTGCGGCAGTGAGGCGGGCGCTTGCACCGCTGTCGGTGCGGCAGCGGCCACGCCAACGCCGCGCAATACCGCAATGCGCTCGCGCACCGCCTCCATCGACGCCAGCCGGCTCGCCGGATCGTGCGCGGTCATCTTGCGCACCAGTTCGACCAGCGAGCGGTCGGTGCTGGCGGGGAAGGGCCAGCTCTCGGAGGTGGTGTGCACATGGGCGGCAGCCAGCGCCAGGCCGGTCAGGTTGGCGAACGGCCGCTCGCCGTTGAGCATTTCGTACAACACCACGCCCAGTGAATAGATGTCGCTGGCGCGGCTGAGCGGGCAAGCCATCAGCCGCTCGGGCGCGGTGTAGGCCACGGTGGCCGCATTGTCCTGCGCGGCGGTCATGTCGGTGGCCATCGGATCGATCTTGCGCGCCAGGCCAAAATCGAGAATGCGCACAGCACCGGACGGTTCGCGCATCAGGTTGGTGGGTTTGATGTCGCCATGGATTAAACCCGCACGATGGGCCTCGGCCATCGCCTCGGCAACCTGGTCGACGATATCGAGCGCCAGCGCCGGCGCCATGGCGCCAGCCGCGATGCCGGCGCGCAGCGTGGCGCCCGGCACCAGTTCCATCACGATCGCCTGCGTCTGTCCGTGTTCTTCAAAGGCGAATATCCTGACAAACGCCCGATGTTGGAGCGAAGCAGCACAACGCGCCTCATCGATCAGCGCATCGGGCGCCCCATGGCCGCTGGCAACCTTCAGGCACTTGAGCGCCACCTTGCGCTGCAAGGTCGGATCCCACGCCTCGAACACGCGGCCAAAACCACCCTCACCAAGACTCCGGCCCAGCGCATAGCGCCCAAAGCGGTCCAGCGTGGCGGGCGCAGTTTGGGCATAGAGCATGGCAAACTCCTTGGGGAGAGGGGCGTCGAGGCGTCAGGGCAATCTAGTTAATCATTATTGGTTGGCAATTTTTTAGTGTCAACTATTTGTTGAATTTCGAAGAGCTAGGTGGGACTATTTTGACCTGCGGATCATTGGCGATAAACGTGCCGCGCGAAAATCGTATCACAACGTAGGCGCGGTATGTGTTGCCGATTTGGTAGCCAGATTCAGTAAGCCGGCCCTGTGTTTAATGACGCTTTTAAAACACTCCTCATGGGGTTACTCCTGAAAGGTTACGCACTGGTTTAATAGAGATTCGCACCTTCATTAAACCGCGCAACCCCACCTCTGGCTAGGCTCAGCGGTCAGATTGGATCGAAACTCTACAATTCAAGGTTGCCGACGATTGGTCCGGTGATTCCACATCCACGTTGGTCGAATGCCATTACGAAGTTGCGTCAGACTATCTTGCTGGTTCTGTCTATTAATATTAAAGATTTGCGTATATTGATTTTGCCGTGCAGGATCCCGTTCCGCGGCGTTAAATAGGGCAGCGGCTTCCGCATGGGCCGCTTCCACCCTAACTCTTCCCTCTCCTGGCATTCTATCTGTCCACTCAGCAACAACGTTATTTGTTCCGACTGCCATTACGGAGTCACTCGCTAACACGGGATCCCGATTCATTGTCCATCCATCGGCGACAAAACGGGGCATGGTAGGGTCTCTTTCATCTCCAACCGTAGTGAAACTATGCCCCATGCCGGGATTCCAAAATCTGACTATTGGCTCCCCAGAAACTGAAGGGCTTGCCATATGATGTGCAAACGAAACGGCACTGTATTCGTTGCACATTCCTCCCCTATAACGCTGAGCTCCCATTGCGGTTCCCAAGGTATGTCGTAGATCCCTTCCGATATCGGTCCCGCCTGGGTCTGCACCGAGCACGGACTGATTCATATACCTGGTCAATTCATGCCTTGAGAGCGTGTCAGCATCTGCTATCAAGTCAGGTATTTGATTTCCCGCTCTTGGTATGTCACGCCTGGTCAGCTGCTCAATCTCGACTGCATATTGTTGTGCGTCAAAATTTCTGACCATCTGGATGGGCTCCATGCACCCACTACCTACGGAGGCTTCAGCGTCACCAGATATCATATTTTTGATTGCGCGCAGCTGCGTTGCTTGCGGAGTGTCATCTGCTAACTTTTTTAACTTCGATTGAGTGATGGCATCAGAACGATAATTCGAGAGCTTAGAGACGGCGCCTTTGTTTTCTACTCGTGTCATTGGGTCTGGATTCGCATAAGCTTGCAGTGTTCCTAACGCGGCGGCACTGCCTCCCATCACGTCCGCCTCGCGCTCCAGACTTTGATCATCATTGACCGGAGCCATGCAAGCCATCTGAATGGTAGGCCGCACCCGTCCCTGCGCCTGCTGCACCACATGCCACGCCTCATGCGGCAAATGTCGTTCCTGTCCCGGCCCCACGTGGATATCGCTGCCTTGGGCGTAGGCGTGCGCCTGCAACTGCGCCGGCTTCGATGAGTTGTAGTGCACTTTGACGTGGTCCATGCTCATGCCCGACAGCGACTCGATACCCGACTTGAGTTGATCGGGCAGGCCGGTGCGGTTGGGCGGCGCGATTGCCTCGGTCTGCTGTTTCAATTGTAGCGCCTGCGGCGAATGGTCGGCCAGCTGCTGCATCCGTTCGGTTTGCCCGGAGGGCTGCATCTGGCGTTGGGTAGTGGGCTGGTTGCTGCCGGCCTTGGCCGGTTGACGCTCTGCGTGGTCAGACATGAATACCTCCCTGGTAAGATTTAAAAAACTGTAGCTGGTGACGCCCACCTACGGCCTTGCATCCCGCTCCTTGAGCAAGCTGCGGAAATAGAAATACATGACGATCAGCGCTGCTACCAGCACTCCCGGTACCAGCAGGCCGTCGCCGAGGTTGTTCAGGTAGGGGTCGCAAGTCATCAGGCTGGCGAAAATAATCAGCACAGCGGCCAGCGCCGCTACCGGCGCCAGGTAGTATTTGCGCACTACGGGGCGGGCGTCGCACCAGCGCCAGTAGATCAGTGCGGTCGCGCCCAGCGCCAGTACCAGCAGATCGAGCGCAAAGCGCAGCGGCAGGCGATTGCTGCAGACGAATTTGCAGGCCAGCGATTCGGACTGGCCGGGCGGGTTCTGGAAGTAATCCTGGATGCAGTCTTCCAGCAGTTGCAGGTCGCCGCAGCGGGCCACGCCCTCGGCTGCCGCCACGGCGGCGTCCGGGGCGGGCGGCTTGGTGCTGGGCCAGAAGCCGACGCCGGCAAAGTTGTCGTCGAAGTACACCAGATCCTGTTCGAGCTGGGCCCACGCAATGCCGTTGAAATTGATTACCGGGATGATATGGCGCAGCAGTGCGGTTTGCGCCTTCGGCAGCAGGGCGTTTTCGATATCGCCGCGTAGCAGTTTTTTGGTGTCCAGTATAGGTTCTTCAAGCAGCACCAGGTAATGTGGCCTGACAAAGTCGCGCTCGTCGCCGTCACCGAACACCTGTTGCAGGTTGTGCTGGGCCCATTGGTAGAAGGCCGGCTGTTCGGGCCGCTGGTCGCTTTTGACCATCTCCGACAATTGCTGATAGTTGTAAATTCCCTGATTCAGTTCCTTGTGCCGCACCATGATGTTGAGCGCGTAGCCGCCATTCGTCAGCAGGGTGCGCAATTGGCCGATGAACTCGTAGTAAAGCGCAACCGAGGTGGCGTCGGCCGGGTAGCCGTCGAAATACAGGGTCACGCCGTCGCCTCTTGTTGGCACGCGGCTGGCGCCGAAGGTCATCCAGGGTACCGCCTTGGCGCGCAGGTCGGTCAGCGGCATTTTCAGCATGTTGACGATATTCAGCGCCAGATGCGCCAGCACCTGCTTGCGCGTCTGCACGTCGATGTGGTGCCAGCCAACCCACCCGCTGCGGTGCACCACCCAGTCCACCTTGACCCGGTGGCGCCGCGCTTCCGTGATGAACGCCAGTTGGTCAGCGTTGCGGCCGTTGAACAGGTCTTCGATCTGTTCGCCGCTGTTACCCATGCGTAGCTGGCCACGGTCGTCAAAGGTCAGGCCGTAGTAGTTCAGCCGTGTCATCAGGCTGAAGTCGGTGCGCTGTGCCGGTCCGCCGAGCCAGAACGGCAGAAAGTGATAGACCTCGTCTTTTAACTGGTCGGTGTTACAGCCGCACATGTCCGAGGTCAGTAAAAACGGCTGGGCTTTGCCATAATCGGGCACCTTGCGCACCACTGCATGGATGACGTTACGGTAGCGCTGATACAGCTCATCGAGTGGATCGTTATTGTTGTCGGGTGTGTCGCACTTGCTGCTTCCCCACAGTAACTCCAGGCGCTCCCCCAACGGTTTATCGACGACTGCGCCAGGCGCTGCGTTACGGCCGGCGTCGAGTGTCTGGCGCAAAGCGGCCATGTCTTCCCCGGTAATGCGGCGCGACTTGCGGCGCAACTGTTCCTGTTCCGAAGGGAGTACCTGGCAGTTGCTCAAGCCGATCCGCAGGCGCTGAATCATGGCCTGGTCGAACAGCGAACGGTGTATATACTGCATGCCGACGATGTCTTCGAACATCGCTGAGAGTTGTGCCGGCAGTGCTGTGGTTTTAGCCAGCTCGGCCAGGACGTCTTCATTGATGAGATAACCGCCGTCGGTTTTGGCCAGCGGCAGCAGCTGCGCTAGCAGTGCAGCAATATTCTGCTCGGACTGGCCGGCTTCGTGCAGGATGTCGCTCACCGTGCCGGTCAGGTCGGCTGCGCTGTCATGGACGGTGTCGTGCAGCTCGGCGAGCGGCGTCAGCAGCGCCGGCGTGAACGCCGGCAGCGTGCTGATGCTGGTCAGGTCGTCTTGCGTCAGGCCGTACCAGTAAACCGACAGCGGTGCGTCCTCGGGATTGACCGGTTTCGGTTCGC
>JBEVNE010000157.1:0-7644 GCA_040508275.1 Duganella sp. | reverse complement strand
CATGTGTCCTATAATTGGCGCGATTTTTTCAGCCACCCGGCAGAACAACCCGCAGGAGAAACCGCATGCGCTGCATTAAAACCCTACTCGTGATCCTGGCGTCGATCGCCATTGCCGGCTGCGCCGCCTGGCGCCCGCATACCGGCGCCAAACAGGCTGCCAGCATGGTCGATTACCTCTACCCCAACGCCAAGGAATCACCGGCGATGACGCCCAGCGTGGTCAAGCTTCGCCCGCCGGTGCGCGTAGGTATCGCCTTTGTGCCGGGCCAGGGCTGGAACGGCCAACTGCCCGAAGCGGCCCGCATGCGCCTGCTCGAACGGGTCAAGGCCTCGTTCTCGCAGCATCAGTACATCGGCGAGATCGAAATCATCCCGTCGCAATACATGCGCGCCAAGGGTGGCTTCGACAACCTGGAACAGGTGGCGCGCATGTTCAATGTTGAAGTGGTGGCGCTGCTGTCCTACGACCAGGTGCAGTTCAACGATGCCAATGCGCTGTCGGTGCTGTACTGGACCGTGATCGGCGCCTATGTGATCAATGGCGAACAATACGATGTGCAGACCATGGTCGATGCCGCCGTGTTCGATGTGCAGAGCCGCAAGCTGCTGTTCCGCGCGCCGGGCACCAGCCAGATCAAGGGCAGCGCTTCGCTGACCGGCTTGAGCGAAAAAGCCCGCGCCGCCCGCGTGGAAGGCTACGAGAAAGCCGTGGACCAGTTGATCCCGCAGCTGCAAACGCAGCTTGACGGCTTCCGCGAACGGATCAAGAACGACGCCAACTACAAGGTGGAAAACAAGGCCGGCTACAAGGGCGGTGGCGCCATGGGCTGGCTCAGCGTGGCGCTGGTCATGCTGCTCGGCGGCGTGGGCTTGATGCTGCGCCGCCGCTGATGCACGCGCACCGTGGACACAGCCGCGCAACTGGCGCTCCAGCTCGAGTTTGACCGCCAGGCCATTCTGGCCGGTGAATTCTGGCGCCTGTGGAGTGGCCACCTGGCCCACTATTCGCTCCAGCATGCGCTCACCGATGCTGGCGCCGTGCTGGTGGCCGGCCTGATCACCGCGCAGTTTTTTTCACTTCGCGCCCTGCTGGCCGCCGTGCTGCTGGGTGCAGCCTTTATTTCAGCGGGATTGCTGCTGGCGGCGCCGGACTGCCTGTACTACCGTGGCGCCTCGGGCCTGGCCGTGCAACTGGCGGTAATGGCTGGCGCCGGCCTGTGGCAACGCGCCAGTGGTTCGCTTCCGGCGCGCGCCATCTTGGTGCTGCTGGCGGTGGCGCTGACCGTAAAAATCGCCGCCGAAGCGACAGGCCACGCCAGCGGCTGGTCCGGCATGCCGGCCGACGTGGTGGTGTCATGGCAGGCGCACCTGCTCGGTGCGGTGGCCGGTGTGGCCGCTGCGTTGTTACTGCTGCGCGCCGGCCAGCGAGTTCAGACCGAACCGGCAGGCTCCCCGCGCTGAACCATCCGCGCGCCCTGCTTGCCCCTGCCGGCGCGCTTCTTCCACCACACCACCACCCCGGTCACGCTGAGCATCAGCACGGCCAGTCCCATCACGCTCATCAGCAGTTGCACCGGCCAGCCGCCCAGCGCCGCCATGTGCAGCGTGGTCAGCCAGGTGGTGACGGTGTCGCCGCTGGCAGCGCCCGTGGGCAGCCACAGTCCGCGCACCACGCCGCTGTCGCCATCGATCACCATGCGCGTGTGACCGCCACGATGGCGGATATCGCTGCTGCTGCGCACATCGTAGCGATACACGCCGCGCACCGGATCGTACAGCAGCGATTTTTCCGCCTCCACCACGAAGCCGCGCGTGCGCGCCTCGGCCGCCATCTGCTGGCGCGCCAGCAGCAAGGCCGGTTCCCAGCCGATGGCAGGCGCCATCCGCGGCTTCTTCAGGCGGGCAATGCTGTCCATGCCGCGCTGGTGGGAAAACAGCGTCTTCATGGCCGGCTCGTACACCTGCGGCAAATTGAAGGCGACCGAACTCCAGGCCAGCACCAGCAGCAGCGCCCAGGTCCACAAGCCACCGGCCCGGTGCAGATTGAAGCTGATCTTGTACACGCTGCCGCTGCGCAGCTGCCATGACGGCCACCAGCGCGCCAGCCAGATCGGCGCAGCGCCATGCCGGCCGCCATCATGATGTTCCCTGCGGCGGGGGAAAGTCAGCCAGGCGCCAACGAAGCAATCGAGCGTCCACAACAAAGACACCACGCCAAAGATCAGCGTGCCAATACCATCGAGCGCCAGCGAATAATGCAGCCGGTAGATAAATGGCATCAGGTTCTTGCTGCCCTGGCTGATATCGCCCCAGCGCCGCTCGCCCAGCGTCTGCCCCGTGTAGGGATCGACAAACACCTGGTCGTTGGCCAGCGGCCCGCCCTTGCCCGCGCCTTTACCAGGTAATGCCCGCAAGGCGAACATCACCGAGCGGCCCGCCGTTTGTTCGAGCGGCACGCGCGCCACGAAGGCCGCCGGATAGCGCGCCCGCACCTGCTCGTGCAGCTGCAACGGATCAATGCGCGCAGCACCTGGCGCCGGCGCCGCCACCCGGAACAGCTGCGGGCTGATGACCGCCTCGAGCTCCTCGTTCCAGGCCAGCAGACTGCCAGTCAGGCCGGCCAGCGCCAAAAACAGCGCCAGCAGCAGCCCGACATAGCGGTGCACCGGCAGCAGCACAGTGCGCAACGACCAGCGCGCCGCCATTACCATTGATAGGTCAGCGTTGCCGTGGCCTGGCGCTCATCGCCGTAGCGGCAAATGGCGAACTCGCAGTAGGTGAACTGCTTGTTGCCGAGATTGTTGAAGTTGGCCGACAGTTCCCAGTTGCGGTTGAAGCGGTAGCTGAGCATGGCGTCGAACAGCGTGTAGCCGGGCATGGCACGAGCGATACCTGACGGTTGGGTGCTGCCCTTGTAACGGGCGCCGGCGCCAGCCTTCAGTTGCGGCAGGCCGAGCTGGGCAAAGTTATAGTCCACCCACAGCGCGGCCTGGTGGTACGGCGTATCTTCGCTGCGCTGGCCGATTTCGGCGGCGATGGTGCTGCGCGTGGTGCGCGCATCGGTGTAGGCGTACGAGGCGATCACGCTGACGGCGCGGCTCAACTCGGCCTTGGCTTCCAGTTCCACACCCTTGGAATGCACTTCGCCGGCCTGGCGGTAGATGTCGTTGGCAGCGTCGTACTTGAGCACATCGGTCTGGGTCAGGTCATACACGGCGGCGCTGAGCAGCATATTGCTGCCGGCCGGCTGGTAGCGCACGCCGATTTCGTATTGCTTGCCGCGCGTGGGCTTGAACGACTGGCCGTTGGCGTCCGCCGCCGTGACCGGGAAAAACGATTCGCTGTAGCTGGCGTATGGCGCTACGCCATTCTCGGTTTTGTACACCAGGCCGGCGCGCCAGGTAGTCGCTTCGTCATCCTTGTCCAGCGTGGCGCCGTTGCGGTTCAGGGTCTGGTCCTGGCTGGCCCAGTCGTGGCGCGCACCGAGCAGCGCGGTCCAGCGCTCGCCCACGCTGATCTGGTCCTGTACATAAATCCCTTTTTGCAGCGTCTCGATGCGCGAGCCGCGATCGACCGCCACCGCGCGGTTGACCACCACCGGCTGGCCGTAGTTATAGCTCAGCAGGTTGAGCGACGGCGCATTGCCGCGGAAGTTGGCCGAATCGTAGGTGGTCTGGTAGGCATCCACGCCAGCCAGCACCTGGTGGCGCAGACCGAACCAGTTCCAGTTCGATTGCACATTGGTGTCGCTGACGATGCCGCGCGCGCGTTCGCGGCGGTCGCTGTACTGGCGCGCCAGCACCCCGCGCTGGCTGGCGTTCTGGATGGCGGCAGCCGTGGTTTGCGCCTGCAGGTAACGCCAGGTGACGTCGGCCTCGAAGTAGCGCAGCTTGTGACTGAGCTTGACGTCCGGGCTGAAGCTATGCGCGAGCTCATAGCCGATGGCGTGCATCTCGCCGTTCATCTTGTCGTAGTCAGGCTCGCCGATAAAGTCTTCGCGCCCGATGCGCGTGGGCCCGGTAGCCACGCCTTCCACCAGTTGGTACGGCAGCGGCGCGGAAAAACGCGTGGCGGTTTTTTGATAGAACGACAGCAGCGTCAGCGTGGTATCCGCGCCGGCGCGCCAGGTCAGCGACGGGGCGATATACACCTTGTCGTCGTTGATGAAGTTTTGCGCGGTATTGCTCTTGCGGTCCAGCATGGTGAGGCGGTAATCGAGCGTGTCCGAGCCAGGTACGGCGCCGCTGAAGTCTGCAGCGATCTGCTTGCGGTCGTAGTTACCGGCCTGCACACTGATCTCGCGCACGCCATCACGCGTGGGGCGCTTGCTGACCGCATTGATCACGCCACCGGGCGACAGCTGGCCGTACAGCACCGAGGCAGCGCCGCGCAGCACTTCCACACGCTCCAGACCATACGGCTCCTGGGTGCCGTCGTAGGAATTGCTTTGCAGGCGCAGGCCGTCGCGCATCGAGCCGCTGGTGGCCGATTCAACGTCCATGCCGCGGATGCGGAAGCGGTCGGCGGTACGGTTGAAACTGGTCGGCTGGCTGGTGAAACCGGGCGTGTAATTGAGCGCCTGCGACAGCGTTTCGGCCTGGCGGTTGCGCAGTTCGTCGTTGGTCACCACCGAAATCGACTGCGGCGTATCGATGATGGCGCTGTCGGTCTTGCTGCCGGTGCCGCTGCGCTTGGCGACGTAGCCAAAAAGCGGACCGGTCGGGGTTTCACGGTCGGCGCTGGCGGTGACGGTCAGTGGCGCCAGCACTTGCGTTTCCACGCGCGGCGCAGCCTTGATCACCACCACGCCGCCCTCCTGCGCCGCCACCAGGCCGGAACCGGCCAGCAGCCGCGCCAGCGCCTGCGGCGCGCTCAAGGTGCCGGCCAGCGCCGGCGCACTTTTGCCGGCCACCAGGTCGGGATTGGCCAGCAGCTGAAAACGGCCCTGACGCGCCAGTTCATTGAGGGCCTGGCCCAGCGGCTGAGCCGCCAGGCTGACGGCAAACGGTGCATCGGCAGCGGCGGCTGGCTGGGCGTACAGACTGGCGCTGGCGAAGGCGGTGGAAATTGCCAGCGTCAGGGTCAGGATGGCAGGGGCAGGATAAAAGCGCGGGTGCTGCATACGGTCTCCAAAAATGGTAAATACGAATCAATACCAATGAAGACGCATGGCTTTCAAGATGCTTGAGGTCACCACTGAAAAATGTTGAATTATTTTTTTACCGGCGCCGACGCCGCTGCGATTTCGGTCCGGCCATCGCGCACGCGCAACTGCACTGGCAGCACCAGCGGCAGGGTCTTGCTGAAGGCTTCTGCCTGGCGCAGATCGAAACTGCCGTTGACGCGCAGCGCCGCCACCGCCGGATCGCGGATTACCAGCCCGGTGGCACTGTAGCGCTCAAACTCGGCCAGCGCCTGCGCCAGTGGCGTGCGCTCAAAATCCACCCTGCCCTCGCGCCACGACATGACGCCGGACGAAGACTGCTGCTGCACCGCCAGCAGCCGGCCATCGGCGGCGGACTGCACATACTGGCCGGCCGTCAGCAGCACTGGAGCGGCGGCCGGCTGGCCCTGCTCCAGCATGGTCACGCGTACGCGGCCCTCTTCCACCTGCACGCCGACACCGTCCTGGTGCAGACCGCTGCGGGTATTGCGCACCGAAAAACGCGTGCCCACTACCGTCACCTGCATGCGCCCGGTCAGCACATCGAAGGGCCGGCTGGCATCCGGCGTGACGGTGAACATGGCCTGCCCTTCGGCCAGGCGCACCAGACGGCGGTCGCGGTACAGCGTGACTTCGGCGCGGGTGGCGGTATCGAGCTTGAGCAGGCTGCCATCGGGTAGCGTCACATCGAGCAGCTGGCCGCGCGCGGTGGCGTACGTCTCCGTGAATACGGGTTGGGCCTGCCAATGGCGCCAGCCCAGCCAGCCCGCGCCGCACATACTGACGGCTACCATGGCAGTAGCCAGCGGCCTGGCCAAACCTGAAAAGTCGGGCAGCCAGCTGCGCCAGCCCGGCCGGGTAGCTGAATGTGACGGCGCCGATGACCGAGTTTGGGTTGGCCGGACTGCCTGCGCTGGCGCGGTCTGCGGTGCTTGTGACTGGGCCCCGGCGCGCAACTGCGCCACCGCCGCTGGCGGCAGCTCGGCCAGGCCGCTCCATACACGCTCCAGCGCCTGCAAGGCATCGGCGCGACCGCCGTCCAGCGCCAGCCAGTCCTGGAACTGCTGCTCTTCTTGCGCCGTCAGGCCATCCTGCCGCCGCACCTGCCACAGCGCCGCCTCTGCGACCAGCGCGTCTTCTCCTGCCTGATCTGGCATGGGCGAAGATGGCTGCAGTGCTGTCGAATCGGGTAGCTTCATATGATGGGGGCCTCTATGACGGTAGACGCACGAGATGGCGGATGCATGAGGTCGAAGAATGGAAAACCATGATTATTTTTTACGTTGGCGGCTGCTGACGATGGTATGCATCTTCCCAGGCCTTGCAGGCGAGGATCGCGCGCGCCACATGCTGCGCCACCATGTTTTTGGAAATACCCATATGGTCGGCCACCTGCTGGTGCGACATGTCCTCGAAGCGGTTGAGCACAAACGCTTCGCGGCAGCGCGGCGGCAGACTGTCGATTACGGCCACCAGCGCGCGCGCATGCTGTTCCTGAGCGTACAGCGATTCCGGCTGCAAGTGCGCCGGTGCGACCGCAGCATCCTGGTCGTGCTCGGGCAGATCATCGAGATCCTCGTGCTGGCGCACCGACTGGCGCCGGTGGCGGTCGATGATCAGGTGGCGCGCAGTCTGGTACAGCAAGGCACGCGGCTCGGCCACCTCCTGGCCTTTGTCGCGCACCGCCAGCACGCGCGCGTAACTCTCCTGCACCACGTCGGCAGCGGCATCGCGGTCGCCCACCATGCGCGAGCAGAAGTTCAGCAGTTCTCGGTAATATCGCTCGAGCACGGTTCAGGCAAGGCCAAGAAGGTTACGGGCCCGGTCGGCAGGCAGTCGTGCAGGGTCGGAGGTGGCGGCCTGATGATGCTATGCGAATGGGAAACATTCTCATTATGCAGAAGGTGGGGCGTGATGTCGAGTGTGGTGAGTGAGACTGCGCCCTTCGCGCAATAGACAGAGCAATCGTTGCGGCAAAAAGTCGGCTTGCCCTATCCTACCGCGTTTGAATGACAAAGCATTACTTGAACGCCTTGATGTCCGGGCGTCCAACTTGGTGTCCTACCCAGATGGTTTCTGCCATGCTTGAGCATATCTGTGCGATATAAGCGCGAATTTTGCCTACTCTTGGCGCAAGCATTGGCCACGTTCGCCTGCTTACCAGCCATGCCTAAATTCTGGCCGCTGAATCTCATCTAGAATTGTCTGGACGCCAGCTGAAAATGCTGGCAAAGCATAAATGGGCCCAAGAACTCCACCAATATATCCACCAAAATTCGACCACTCCTGAGAGGAAGAAGATAACATAAAACCATCTTTGTTGAGGCTTTCTTGGCTGACGTGCATATTCCAGTGCATGACGGCAATTCATACGATCCATCGTCATCGACAAATATACACATAGATATTTACAAAATAGGTAGTTTCACCCTATTCTATGTTTATGCCAAAAACCCCTCGAGCCCTCCTACAACTGCC
>JBEVNE010000119.1:0-11511 GCA_040508275.1 Duganella sp. | reverse complement strand
CCGACCAGGATGCAGTCCGGGTCTTCGCGCAGGGCTGAGCGCAGCGCGTTGGAAAACGAATGCGTGTGCGGCCCTACCTCGCGCTGGTTGACCAGGCATTTTTTCGATTCGTGCACAAACTCGATCGGGTCTTCGATGGTGAGGATGTGGCCATGCTCGGCTTCATTGAGGTGGTTGACCATGGCCGCCAGCGTGGTCGATTTGCCCGAACCGGTCGGCCCCGTCACCAGCACCAGCCCGCGCGGCTTGAGGGCGAAGTCGCCAAAGATCTTGGGCGCGTTCAGCTCTTCCAGCGTGAGGATTTTCGATGGAATCGTGCGGAACACGGCCGAAGCGCCGCGCTCCTGATTGTAGGCGTTGACGCGGAAGCGCGACAGGCCGGGAATGGAAAACGAAAAGTCGATCTCGAGCCGCTCCTCGTAGACCTTGCGTTGACCGTCGTTCATGATGTCATAGATCATGCGGTGCACTTCCTTGTGATCGAGCGGATCGACATTCAGGCGGCGCACGTCGCCATGCACGCGCAGCATCGGCGGCAGCCCGGCGGACAGGTGCAGGTCCGAAGCCTTGTTCTTGACGGAGAATGCGAGAAGTTCGGAGATGTCCATTTATAATCCTGTGCCCGACGGCGGTTTTTTAACGTTTCTGACCTGTTGATTATGTCTCTTATTTCCCAAAACTTGCAAGCAATCACCACTGCCATGGCGGCGGCGGCCGAAGAAGCCGGGCGCGCAGCGGGCGACGTGCAACTGCTGGCCGTGTCCAAGACTTTCGGACCGCAAGCCGTGCTCGAAGCGGTGCAGGCCGGGCAGCGCTCTTTTGGCGAAAACTACCTGCAAGAAGGCGTGGACAAGATCGCCGCGTTGGCCGCACTGGGGGCGCCGCCATTGACCTGGCATTTCATCGGTCCGATACAGAGCAACAAGACCCGTCCCATCGCGGAACACTTCGACTGGGTGCACACCATCGAGCGCGAGAAAATCGCCGTGCGCCTGTCCGAACAGCGGCCGGCCTCGCTGGCGCCGTTGCAAGTGTGTTTGCAAGTAAATATCAGCGGCGAGGCCAGCAAGAGCGGCGTCGCCCCGCACGAACTGTCAACGCTGGCCCACAAGGTCGCCGCGCTGCCCCACCTCACCTTGCGCGGCCTGATGGCGATCCCCGAGCCGGCCGAGGACTTTGCGCAGCAGCGCGCCGCGTTTGCCCAATTGCGCCTGCTCTACGAACAACTGCGCGCCGAAGGACTGGCGCTCGATACGCTGTCGATGGGCATGTCGGCCGACCTGCGCGCCGCCATCGTCGAAGGCGCCACCATGGTGCGCGTCGGCAGCGCCATTTTTGGCTCCCGTCATTACGATAAATAACCATAAGGCTTGAGATGAAGATTGCATTTATCGGCGGCGGCAATATGGCCGCCGCACTGATCGCCGGCCTGGCCGGCAAACTGCTGGACGGCGCCGATATCCACGTGGTGGACCCCAACGCCGACGCGCTCGAGCGCCTGCACACCCAGTATGGCGTGACCACTGCCGCCAGTGCCGACAGCGCCGTCTCGGCCGCCGACGTGATCGTGCTGGCCGTCAAACCGCAAAGCATGCGCGACGTGGCGGCACAATTGCTGCCGCTGATCGACGCAGCGCGCCAGCCGCTGGTGGTCTCGGTCGCCGCCGGCATCCGCAGCGCCGACCTGTCGCGCTGGCTGGGCGGCTACGGGGCGATTGTGCGCTGCATGCCCAACACGCCGGCGCTGATCGGCATGGGCATTACCGGCATGGTGGCGGCTGCTGGCGTGAGCGCGCCGCAAAAGCAAAGCGCCGACGCCATCCTGCGCGCAGTCGGCCCCACCGTCTGGCTCGACGACGAAAGCCAGATCGATGCGGTGACGGCGATTTCCGGCAGCGGCCCGGCCTATGTGTTCTACTTTATCGAAGCGCTGCAACAGGCCGCGACCGAGTTGGGACTGAGCGCCGAGCAGGGCACGCAACTGGCGCTGGCCACGTTTACCGGCGCGGCGCAACTGGCCAGCCAGTCGAGCGAACCGGTAGCGCTGCTGCGCGAACGCGTGACCTCCAAGGGCGGCACCACCTACGCGGCGCTGACCAGCATGGAGAAGGGCGGCGTCAAGGCAGCCATCGTCGAGGCAGCCAAAGCGGCGGCCCGGCGTGGCAAGGAACTCGGCGATGAGCTTGGGGCGGCATCCTGATTGCACGGCACCTTGGCAGGCGCCGGTAAATAAAACTTGCCGGTGCTTGCAGATTGCACTACGATAGACATCCACTTCCACCCACCAGCCTGAAAGGAGATCACCATGCAACACATCATCGCTACCACTCCTTTCGAGGGCATGGCTGCTTCATTCCTGGCTGACTAGGCCGGATTGACTGTCGCGCGGCTGGTTCGCGCGCCTGTTCCAAACAAAGCTTTTCAACGATCACGGCACCGTACTCGCTGCCGTTGGCGTTGCTGCGCCACGCCCCATCCTCACGTTTTTTCAGGATAGGCTCCTCATGGGCATACAACATATTTCCGATCGTCTCACGATCATCGCTTCCGACCGTCTCTGGCTCGAAGGCGCAGCAATTCAACAGGCCAGCGTTACCGCCCGGCTACCGGGCATGCAACGCGTGGTCGGCCTGCCCGACCTGCATCCGGGGCGCGGCTACCCGGTGGGCGCGGCGTTTTTCTGCCGTGAACTGTTTTATCCGGCCTTGGTCGGTAACGATATCGGCTGCGGCATGGGGCTGTGGCAAACCGATCTGCTGGCCGGCAAGGTGCGGCTCGATAAGCTGGACAAGCAAATCGGCAATCTCGACGCCCACGTGTCGGACGACGAGTGGCAGGTGCTGGAGCGCCGTGAACCGCTGCTGGCCGGACGGATCGCCGATCTCGCTGAAGTCCTGCGTGCGGCCGATCTCGACACCGCTCACCTGCGTGCACTGGGCACCATCGGCCGCGGCAATCACTTCGCAGAACTGCAGGTGGTGGACCGTGTCGAAGACGCCGCCGCGCTGCCGGAAGGCATTTCGGCCAAGCGTTTGCAGTTGCTGGTGCACAGCGGCTCGCGCGGACTGGGGCAAACCATATTGGCCAGTCACATGGACCGGTGCGGCCATGACGGCTTGCCCGAGCATGGCGAACTGGCGCGTGTATATCTGCAACGGCACGATGCTGCAGTGCAGTTTGCTGAACTGAACCGCGCCGTGATTGCCGCCCGTATTGTGCAGCGCCTGCGCTGCGAGAGCGTGCAAATTCTCGACGTGAATCACAACACGGTCACGCCGGCGCGCATTGGCGCGCACGATGGCTGGCTGCACCGCAAGGGCGCCACGCCGTCGGACCAGGGACTGGTGATGTTGCCAGGCTCGCGCGACGACTATAGCTATCTGCTGGCGCCGGTCGCCGACAACGGCGAGTTGAGCTTGCATTCACTGGCCCATGGCGCCGGCCGCAAGTGGCAGCGCGGCGAGTGCAAGGGCCGCCTGGACCAGCTTGCCACACCGGGTGAACTCAGCCGCACGGCGCTGGGCGGCCGCGTTATCTGCCATGACAAGGCGCTGATTTACGAGGAGGCGCCGCAGGCGTATAAAAACGTCGGCACGGTGCTGGGCAGCCTGCTCGAGGCCGAGCTGGTGCGCGTGGTGTATCGCAGCAAGCCGCTGCTGACCTACAAAACCCGTGGGGAGTGCTGCTGATGATCTGGTTACAATTAAGCGCCAACACCGGCCCTTCCGAATGCTGTCTCGGTGTCAGCAAGGCATTGCAGCGCGTGCAGCAGGAGGCTGCCGCCGCGCAGCTGACGGTAAGCCTGATCGAGCAGGCCGACGGGCCGGTAACAGGCACGCTGCGTTCGGTTCTGCTGCAGATCGATGGCGGGCCGGCCCAGGTGCAAGCCCTGGCCTGGCGCTGGCAGGGCAGCATCCTGTGGGTGTGCAGCAGCCCTTACCGCAAGGGACACAAGCGCAAGAACTGGTTCTTGCATGGCGCCTGCTGGATGCCGCCTGAACCTGCAAGCGCCCGCGACGATGGCAGTATTCGCTATGAAGCCTTGCGCGCCTCCGGGCCCGGAGGCCAGCATGTCAACAAGACCGATAGCGCGATCCGCGCCACGCATGTGGCCAGCGGCCTGTCGGTCAAGGTGCAGTCCCAGCGCAGCCAGCACGCCAACAAAAAGCTTGCGGCGCAATTATTGGCGAGCAAGCTGGCCGGACTGCACGATGCGGTGCAGGCGTCAGGCCGCGCCGAGCGGCGGCTTGCGCATCATGGGGCTGAACGCGGCAATGCGGTGCGAGTGTTTGAAGGGAGCGGCTTTATCGAGCGCTAATGCGCTGATGTGCCCTTGCGGTCGAAGATATTCGTTTCGCCCTCGGGCACATCGTTGCGATAGATGGTGGTTTTGCGTACTGCACCGTTAGCGTCGTATTCCGTGCGGGGGCCGTGGAATTTCCCCTCGCTCATGGCTGCGCGGCTGGCCAGGGCGCCGTTGGGAAAATACGTCAGCAGCTCGCCTTCCAGCTGGCCGTTGCGCACGGTGTAGCGGGTGCTTAATCGTGCCTGTGCATCGAAGGT
The DNA here is from genome assembly GCA_040508275.1 of Duganella sp. Classification (GTDB taxonomy): domain Bacteria; phylum Pseudomonadota; class Gammaproteobacteria; order Burkholderiales; family Burkholderiaceae_D; genus Rugamonas. Next base: position 6,948 of record JBEVNE010000119.1, on the reverse strand, counting down.
CTGGCCCGGGCCATCGATGCGCTGGCCGTCGCGGTAGACAATCGCCTCGCGCAGCTTGCCGCTCGGGTGGTAAGTGACGTGCTCGCCCTCTGGCAGGCCCTGGCGCCAGTTGCCCTGGGTTTCCAGGGTGCCGTCCGGGTAGTAGCTGCTGCTGACGCCATCTTCGCGGCCGCGTCCATCCTGGGCGACCTGTTTTTCAATTTTGCCGTCCGGGTAGTAGGCGGTGTAGCCGCCTACCAGTTTGTCTGTTGAAAAATCGCTGGCGTTGTCGGCGGTGTTGATCTGGCCCGACAGGCGCAAATGCTGGCCAGCCACGCTGACGATCTCAACTTTCGAGGTGCCCGGCTGCGCACCCTGGGGCAAGGGCAGCACCAGCAGATAGGCCGCCTGTTCCTGCGCAATGGGGAACAGGCGCTTGTGCAGGTACAGGCGCGCCTTGCCATCCTTGCAGGCTGCTGCCGTGCAGGCGCTGATCTTGCGGATGATTGGAACGGCGCCGTCTCCCGCTGCGCCAGGCGGGCACTTGTCCACGCTGATCAGCATGGGGGTCTTGTTGCGCAGGCGCTGTTGCAGTTCGCGTTTGAGCGTGGCGTATTCGGTGTCGTCGAGCCGCAGCGATTGCGCATCCATGCGCAGTTGCCTGCCGCCACAGGCGCTGGCCGTGGCCATGGTCATGACGTCGGCGCCTTCGCTGTCCGCTTCGCTGGCGATGGCGCTCAGCACGTGGCGTTGCACGATTTCTGCGTGCGCGATGGGCGCACCCAGTAGTGCTGTCAACAATAAACCATGCAGCACCGCATTGCCGGGAGTGGCCGTGCGGCGAGCATGTTTTTGGGAGATGGTTGCAGTGAAGATCAAGCGTTATTCAAGCGTGATTCAAGCGTGATTCAAGCGTGATTCAAGTGTTATAAGCATCAAGGCTGCGCCAGCTTTTCAGCGGCGCAGCTGTTACGATCAGCGGCGGGTAATCAGCAACCCGGCCAGCAAGCCGATGGCGGCGCCGATGCCGACGGCTTTCCATGGATTGTCGTGCACGTAGACGTCGGCCTGGCGGGCGGCGTCGCGGCTGTGGGCCAGTACCGTGTCTTCGAGCTTGCGCAGGTCGATGCGGGCATTGCGCAGCGAGTCTTCAAAACGCGCGCGCGCGTCCGAAATCGCGACGCTGGCCTGGTCGCTGGCTTCGCCGAGAATGTCTTGCGCGTCGCTGACGGCGGTTTTCACGCCGTCCACCACCTTGTCGCGTGCGGCGCTGCTGGCTTGCTTGATGTCGTCGAGTGCGCCGTTTCCGTTTTGCGTTGTAGTCATATTCACCTCTTTCTTATCGCTGCATTGTAAAGAAATACCAGTGTTGTGAGCATAGTCCCTGATAATCCGAAAGGCCTTGCGCCTGGCCCGCGAGGGCAAAGCGCCTAGCGCAGTGCGTAGTCTAACGCGATACCTGCAAATACCGCCGCACCCAACCAATTGTTGTGATTGAAAGCGTAAAAACAAGCGTCGCGTTCGCGTGTGCGGATCAAGGTGTAGTGATAAGCGGCAATGCCTGCCGCCACCGCCAGCCCGGCCATGAACCAGCCGCCCAGTCCCATGCTCCAGCCGGCCCACAGCAGCAGGAGCAGGTGCATGACGTAGCACAGCATGATGATGGCGACGTCGTGGCGGCCAAAGGTAATCGCCGAGGTCTTGATGCCGAGTTTTAAGTCATCGTCGCGATCGACCATGGCGTACTCGGTATCGTAGGCCACGGCCCAGAACACATTGCCGATTAGCAGCACCCACGCTACCAGCGGCACCGTGTTTTGAATCGCGGCGAACGCCATCGGAATGCCAAAGCCGAAAGCAATGCCCAGGTAAGCCTGGGGAATCGCAAAGAAGCGTTTGAAGTAAGGATAGGTGGCCGCGATGATCACGGCCGCCACCGACAGTTGTTTGGTCAGCGCGTTGAGCGGCAGGATCAGGCAGAACGAGACGATGGCCAGCAGGGCAGCCACGGCCAGCGCTTCCTTGCCGCTGATGCGCCCGCTGGTAATGGGGCGCTCGACCGTGCGCTTGACGTGGCGGTCGATATCCTGGTCGGCATAATCGTTGATGGCGCAGCCGGCCGAGCGCATCAGCACTGTGCCGAGTGTGAAGATGGCGATCAGTGTCAGGTCGGGCTGGCCACTCGAGGCCAGCCAGATGGCGCACAGCGTGGGCCACAGCAGCAGCAGGATGCCGATCGGCTTGTGCAGCCGGACCAGGCGGAAGTAGAGCGCGAGTTTGTTCATCGATGGCGTTGCGTGCATGGAAAGAACGCCATTATCGCAAATGTCGCCCAGCTTGACTGGCCGGCGCGGCGTTTTACCCGGCGCTTACTCGACGTTGTAGAGCGGGACAGTGCCGGGCAGCTTGCAATCGGCAACCACCTGGCAGACGGCGTCGATGGCGGTTTTGCGGGTAAAGCTTTTGCGCCACACCATGACCACGCGGCGCGACGGCGCCGGCTGGTCGAAGGGGCGGAACTGCAACATGCCGTCGTCGGCGTTCATGTCCGGCACCGAGGCGCGCGGCAGCACGGTCAGGCCGATGCCGCTGGCGACCATGTGGCGGATGGTTTCCAGCGAGGAGCCTTCAAACGTGCGCTGCATGCCATTGCCAGGCGCCGAAAAGCGCGCCATTTCGGGGCACACTTCCAGCACCTGGTCGCGGAAGCAGTGGCCGTTGCCCAGAAGTAGCATGTTTTCCGTCTTGAGATCGTCGGCGGGAATGCTCTTGCGCCGTGTCCACGGGTGCTGGCCCGGCATGGCGACCACGAACGGTTCGTCGTACAAGGCTTGCATCGACATGCCGTGATCGGGCAGCGGCAGCGCCATGATGGCGGCGTCCAGTTCGCCCTGGCGCAGCATTTCGAGCAGGCGCACGGTAAAGTTTTCCTGCAGGATCAGCGGCATCTGCGGGACTTTGTCGATCATGCCCTTGACCAGCGGCGGCAGCAGGTAGGGGCCGATGGTGTAGATCACACCGAGGCGCAGCGGACCGGCCAGCGGGTCCTTGTTCTGCTTGGCCAGTTCCTTGATGGCGGCGGTTTGCTCGAGCACGCGCTCGGCCTGGGCGACGATTTGTGCGCCCAGCGGCGTCACCGAGATTTCGGCGCCGCCCCGTTCAAACAAGACCACGCCCAGCTCATCTTCGAGCTTCTTGATGGCGACCGACAGCGTAGGCTGGGCAACGTAGCAGGCTTCTGCGGCATGGCCGAAGTGCTTGGCGCGCGCAACGGCAACGATATATTTCAGTTCGGTCAGGGTCATGGCAGTTATTTGAACACAGGCAATGTTGGGGCGCAATACAAGGCATGGCAAGCGCGGCAAGAAAAGCTATTCTAGCGGAATGCTGTCGATATAATGCAGCGCTATCATTAATGAATCTGGCGACTTGCCCTCCTGGTACTTTCTAGCGAAATGACACCCATGCCTGAATTTGAACACAAGATTTGCACACGCGCCGAACTGGCCGCCCGTGTGGCGGCCCTGCCCAAGCCGGTGGTGCTGACCAACGGCGTTTTCGACATCCTCCATCGCGGCCATGTCACCTACCTGGCGCAGGCGCGCGCGCTCGGCGCCTCGCTGGTGGTGGCGGCCAATACCGACGCTTCGGTCAAGCGGCTGGGCAAGGGCGACGACCGCCCGCTCAATACCTGTGCCGACCGCATGGCACTGTTAGCTGCGCTGGAATCGGTCAGCCTGGTGGTGGACTTTGACGAAGACACTGCGTTGGAAGTAGTGCAGCAGGCGCGTCCCGATATCTACGCCAAGGGCGGCGACTACCAGATGGACGCCATCCCCGAAGGGCAGGCAGTGCTGGCCTATGGCGGCCAGGCGGTGGCCATCGATTTCGAACATGACCGCTCGACCACCAAGCTGCTGACGCGGGTGCGCGCTTTTGGCCCGCAATGAGGCTGCTGCTGATCATCCTGGCGACGCTGGTCTTCATCGTCGTCCAGTGGGGGCCGGTGCTGTGGGTGGCACGGCGCCAGTGGCTGCGCGGCGACCCCGGTGCCTGGCGTCAGTTGCGTTTTTTGATGCCGGCGCAGTTGCTGGCCACGGTGGCGCTGGCGTTTGGCGCCGATGTGCTGGGCATGCGCAATCCGGCGGCGCTGTTTGCCGGTGCAGCGCTGGTGGTCAGCGCAGCCGGCGCCGGTGGCCTGGCGCTCTACTACCGGCTGCGTCGTTGATGACCCGGCCATGCAGCCGGTCAACAAGGCAACTTAAAAATAGCTGCTGACGTCGGGCCGGTTGGCCAGCGCGTGCTGCACGATGGCCGTCACGCGGGCCCGTTCGGCGCCTTGCAGCGGCTGGCGCGGACGGCGTACATTTTCGTTGCCAACACCGGCCAGGGTTTCCACCAGCTTCAGGTTCTGTACCAGCTTGTTCGACACGTCCAGGTGCATCAGCGGCATGAACCACTGGTACAGCTTGAGCGCTTCATCGAAGCGCCTGGCTTTCATCAGCCGGTACAGCGCCACCGTCTCTTTCGGGAAGGCCACCACCAGGCCGGCCAGCAAGCCGTCCGCACCCACCGCCAGTCCCTCGAAGGACAGATCGTCCACGCCCATGAACAGCTGGTAGCGCTCGCCCACCGCATTACGCAGGTCGGTAATGCGGCGCACATTGTCGGTCGATTCCTTGATCGCCACGATCCACTCGCAATCGGCCAGTTGCTGGAAGTGTTCCGGCAGCAGGTCCACCTTGTAAGACACCGGGTTGTTGTACACCATGACCGGCAACTGCGCTGCCTGGGCGATCGTGCGCAGGTTGTCCATCGCTTCGCGCGCATCGGCGGCGTACAGCACCGAAGGCATCACCATCAGGCCCTGCACGCCCAGTTCATGGGCTTTTTCTGCAAAGCGGCAGGCAGTCAAAGTACGGGTTTCGCTGACATTGACCAGCACCGGCACGCGGCCGTCGGCAACGCGCAGCGCGGTGCGCGTGACTTCCAGCTTTTCATCGAACGACAGCGTGCTCGCTTCGCCCAGCGAGCCGCAGGTGAGCAGCGCGTCGACGCCGCTATCGATCTGGAAAGCAAAGTGCTGCTCCATTGCCGCGTGGTCAAGGTCTTCATTGTCCTTGAACTTGGTGGTAACTGCGGGGAAGACCCCGGCCCATTTTGCTGCCGCCATGCTGTTCTCCTTGATGGTAAAACGATGTAACGATGATCGATGATGATTCAGCCGGTCAGGGTATCGACCCTGGCCGGCGCAATCGGCATGCGCACGGCATCTGGCCGCCAGCCGTACAGCAGCTCGGTGGCGCCGCCGCAGATGCGGCCCTGGCACGGTCCCATGCCGCAGCGCGTGTGCAGCTTGGCGCTGCGCCAGTTCGGCTGGTTGCGCAACTGGCCGTGGCAAACGTCTTCGCAGCGGCAGACGATGGTGTCGTCAGCTGCCAGCACGGACAGTTCCGCCCGCAATGCAAACGCGCGCGCCAGGCGTGCCGCAAACGCCTGCCAGCGGCGGCGCTGGCGCAGCGCCTGCTGCAACGGCGGCGAAGCCGTGGCCAGGGACAGCGGCAGCAGCGCGCTGGCGGCCAGGCCGGCTATCGTGCCTTCGGCCAGCGCCAGGTCAACCCCGCCGATGCCGGTGGCTTCGCCGGCGCAGTAGACATTCTCCACGCTGGTCTGCTGCCAATCATCGGTCCGCACCACAGTCTGTGCGTTCTGTAAGACAGTGGCGCAGCCGAGCGCCTGGGCCAGTTCCAGGTTGGGAATCAGGCCGTAGCCGCAGGCCAGGTAGTCGCAGGCCAGCGTGGTGCTGCTGCTGTTGCTGTTGCTGTTGCTGCCTCTGCTGTTTTGTACCACCTGCACCGATTGCAAGGCTTCCACGCCATGGGCCGAGCGGATATAGCTGCCGTACAGGCGCGGCACGCCACGCAACTGCGCCGCCAGTTGCAGCGCCTGCGCAGCCTTGGACGGCGTCGCCGCCAGGGCCAGCGCAAAGCGCGCCAGGCTTGGTAACGGCGCCTGTTCGACGATTGCCACCAACTGCGCGCCATGGGCCTTGAGCGTGGCCGCTGCCGCCAGCAGCAGCGGGCCGCTGCCAGCCACCACCACGCGTTTGCCGGCAACGGGATAGCCGCCCTTGACCAGCGCCTGCAAACCGCCGGCGCCGGTCACGCCGGGCAAGGTCCATCCAGGAAAGGGCAGCAGCCGCTCGCGCGCGCCGGTGGCCAGCACCAGGCGGCGGAACTGCACGGTGTGCGCCGCCGTTGGGGTTTGCACGCGCATCTGGCCCAGTGCCAGCATCGGCGCATACAGCACGCGCGTGCCGGCCAGCAGGCGGACGTTGGGCGCATCCTGCAGCGCCTGCCATAGCGCCGGCGCGCGCGTATCGGCTTGCTGCGCCGGGCCGCCGCGCCAGATCTGGCCGCCCGCCAGCGGATTGTCGTCCACCAGCAGCACCGAGGCGCCACCTGCCGCTGCCGCGTGGGCAGCCGCCAGGCCGGCGGGGCCGGCGCCGACCACCAGCACGTCGCAGCTGTCCGCCATCATTGAATACTCCCTGTGGTGGTGACATCCATGCCCTGCGTGCACAGGGTCTGGCACGACAACTGGTGCGCGCGGCCGTCGATGGTGACGCGGCACTCGTGGCAGACGCCCATGCCGCACAGCGGCGCGCGCGCACCGCCGCCGACTGCGCGGCGCGTGACGATGGAGCCGGAGCCGGTCCTGGCAATCGCCGCCGCCACTGTGCAACCGGCCGGCACATCGATCATCTGGCCGTCGATGCGCAGTGCCAGCATGGCGCCGGCTGGGTGAGGGGCGAATGCGTCAGGCATGGAAGCGCTGTGGCAGATAAGGTTGATGCGGTATGCGCGGGCGTTCGCCCTGCATCTGGGCCGCCAGCAATTGCGCCGTGGCGAGCGCGGTGGTGATGCCCAGTCCCTCGTGGCCGGTGGCCAGCCATAGCCCGCGCCGCGC
>JBEVNE010000108.1:0-36792 GCA_040508275.1 Duganella sp. | reverse complement strand
CGGGCGTCAAGGTGGACAGCCAGGCAATGGCGTCGATCACGGCGCGCCGGGTGGAGGCGCTGCCGGCGTCGCGGTAGCCTGGCGCCACGCCGTCGCGCTGCGTGTCCTCGATCAGGAACAGTTCACCGAGCAGCTCGGGCGACTTCAGAATCTGGGTTTTGAAGTGGTCGATGCGCTGCGCCGAAAACGACATTTCGCTGAACGCGGTCAGGGCGTCCACCACGGCGGTGCGCACCTGTGCCGACTTGACGGCGCCAAAATCGCGCAGCGCAATGGCCATCATGCCGCGCAAAAACAGGATTTCATCGCGCTGCAGGTAGCCGGCCATGGCTGGCGTGCGGTAGTCGATGCCCGCTTCGATCAGGGCGTTTTCGATGACGACCGACTGGTGACGGTCGCGGATCAGGATGGCGCAGCCGTCCAGCGCATGGCCGTCGGCTTTCCAGCGCCGCAGCGCCGCCACGGTTTGCCGCCCGCAGTCGGCGGCGTCCGTATAGTGCGGCTGGCTGATGTCGGTACGCAGCGCCAGGTTTGACTCCACCGGCTTGTCCTTGAAGGCAGCCATGGCGTAGGCCAGCTGCGGCCCGTGGCGATAGGTGTAGGTGAGCGGATAGCGCGCCAGGCGCGGGTAGCGCTCGGCAAAGCGCTGGTTCAGAAAGGTGTCACTGGCGCCCAGGCGGGCGTAAATTACCTGGTCCTTGTCGCCGGCGCCGACAAAAAAGCATTGCGGACGGTTGATCAGCGCATCGAGGATGCGGAACGACGCCTCGTTGAGGTCGTGCAGTTCGTCGCACAGCACCAGCCGGTAGTCGGGGAAGCGCTCGGCCAGGCGGGCGCCGCCATCGAGGTTGCAGGCCAGGTCGTAGCTGGCGTCGAACGGGCCGCGAAACACTGCGCCGGCGCCGCCGTCGAGGCGCAGCGCTTCATATTCGAGCAGGGTCAGGTAGTCACCCAGCGGCACGTTGAGCACTGCGGCGATTTCGTCGGGTTCGAGGAAATCCTGAACCTCGCCCAGCGCCATGGTCGCTTTCAGGTGCAGTTGCAGCTCCAGAAACTGGCTGATGGCGATGCTGTGCGTGTGCAGTTCGAGGTGATCGTACTGGCCGGCATGCCGTTCGCCGACGCGGTCGATGGCGGCCAGCACATGGCCGCGCAACTGCCGCGCCTCGCTGCAATGGCGCACGCCGTCGCCATCGACGGCGTCCATCTGGCGCGCGGCAAAGTCTTCGAAGGTCAGCACATCGACGCGGGCGGCAAGCAGGGACGGTACGCCGATGTCGATCAGGCGCTGGCGCAGGACTTCGCGCGCTTCCGTTGTAAACGTCAGTGCCAGGATCTGTTCCGGCGCCAGCTTGCGCGCCAGCGCTTCACCGATACGCAGCGCCAGCGTGGTGGTCTTGGCGGCGCCGGCGTTGGCGTCCACCAGCACCACCTTGTTTTGCGCCAGCTGGATGGTGCGCTGTTCCGGGGTAGGGATCAGGCCGTGTGGGGTAAAACGCGGGGTGTTGGCGGTGTTGGTGCCCGCAGGGGGCGTGGCAGGGACGGAAGGGGCGGCGTTCATCCGCTACATTATAACGGCCGGTGCGGGCAAACCCAATTTGATGGAAGGTATGGGGTGCTGCGCATCGAGCGGCAATGGCTGCAGGCGCGCCGTGGCGCCTTCGATGAACTGGGCGCTGAACACGCGCCGCTCGGTGCCGGCAGCGGGACCGTCGATCACCGCGCACAGCAGTTCGGCGGCTGCCGCCGCCATCTTGGCCACCGGCTGGCGCAGCGTGGTCAGGTTGTAGCTGAGCCAGTTCGATGGCTCGACCGCGTCGAAGCCGGCCACCGACAGCTGGCGCGGCACCTCGATGCCCAGTTCGTGGCGCGCGCAATCGAGGCAGCCGATCGCCATCACGTCGCTGCCGCAGATGATCGCGTCCGGCACCGCGCCCATGGCAGCGATGATTGTCTTCAGGCCGGCCACCCCGCTGGCGTAATCGGACTGGCCCGGCGCCACCACGGGCGGCGGCAGACCCAGTTCTGCCAGCCGTTCGCAGGCGCCGCGCTGGCGCTCCGTGGCTACCGTCGAATCGCCGTTGCCAGCGATAATGCCAAAGCGCTGGTGGCCGGCTTCGGCCAGGCGCGAGACCAGCATGCGGCCCGCTTCGCGGTGGTCGCAGGTGACGGTGTTGACGGCGTGCTCGCGTGCGCTGCGGTTGAACAGCACCAGCGGCATGCGCCGTCTTTCAAATTCGGCAATATGCTGTTCTGTCAGGCGCGCCGCCGCCACCACGCCATCGACCTGGTACTGCCATACATCGGCCAGCACGCGCTCCACATCGGTTTCGCGCGGTAGTGTAAACAGCAGCACGCGCTTGCCCCGGGCGCCGATCTGCTGGCTCAACTCGGCCAGCAGCTCGGGGTAATACAGGTTGGCCTGGCTGGTGATCATTACCGCCACCATGTTCGAGCGGCGCGTAATCAGGCTGCGGGCGGCGGCGTTGGGAATGTAGTCGAGCAGGGACGCCACCTTCATCACCCGCGCCAGCGTTGACTTGGACACGCTGGCGCCAGGCTGAAAACAGCGCGACACGGCCGACTGCGACACGCCTGCCACCAGCGCAACGTCATACGACGTGACGCGGCGGGCTTCGCGGGCGATCAGGGCTTTGTGTTCATTGGCGCTGGCTTCTATAGACGGCGTGGTGTTTGTCATGGTCGGTCGCGTGGCGAGCACAGCGGGCTCGGCGCGGTAGTTGGATTGCAAGAAGCTTAATCAATAAATTTCCCCAAGACAATAAATAATCGTTGCCATGTGGAAATTACCTGTCTATTTTCATCCATGGCTGTGGTATTGACGCAATTATTCGTGGGCGCCGCCGTTTTCTGATAGCATATCGCCCCTTTATCAGTTGAAGGGGCATCATGGCCAATGCATGCGGCGTCGATTTCGGTACGTCAAATTCCACGGTGGGCTGGGTGCGCCCTGGCCATCCCGTGATGCTCGGCCTGGAAGATGGCAAAACCACGCTGCCGTCCGTCGTGTTCTTCAACGCCGACGAGGAAGAAGTCAAGTTTGGCCGCGCTGCGCTGGCCGACTACCTGGCCGGCTACGAGGGCAGGCTGATGCGCTCGCTGAAAAGCCTGCTCGGTACCAGCCTGATCGATGGACAGACCGAAGTGGGCGGACGTGCGCTGCCTTTCCGCATGTTGCTGGCCCAGTTTATCGGCGAACTCAAGCAGCGCGCCGAGCGCGCCGCCGGCCGTCCTCTGACTTCGGCCGTTTTCGGCCGCCCCGTGCATTTCATTGATGACAGCAAGGAAAACGACCAACTGGCCGAAGATACGCTTGCCGAGATCGCCCGTTCGGTGGGTTTTCGCGACATCGCTTTCCAGTTCGAGCCGATTGCCGCTGCATTCGATTACGAATCGCAGATATCGCGCGAGGAACTGGTACTGATCGCCGACATCGGCGGCGGTACTTCGGACTTTTCGCTGGTACGGCTGTCGCCCGAACGGGCAAAAAAGGCTGAACGGCGCGACGATATCCTGGCCAACGCCGGTGTACACATCGGCGGCACCGACTTTGATAAATACCTGAGCCTGTCCGCCGTCATGCCGCTGCTCGGCTACCGCAGCCAACTGCGTAACGGCAGCGAAGTGCCGTCCAGTTACTTCTTCAACCTGGCCACCTGGCATACGATCAACCAGGCCTATACCAAGAAAATGTGGACCCAGCTGGCCGACCTGCTGCGCGACGCGGCCGAGCAGGAAAAGCTGGGCCGCCTGCAGCGCCTGATCGAAGACCGCGCCGGCCACTGGCTGGCGATGCAGGCCGAGGAGGGCAAGATCGCCCTGTCCGCGGCCGAGCAGCACGTGCTGACGCTCGATCGCCTGGCGCCGCCGGTGGAACTGGCCATCAACCGCGCCCAGTTCGACCTGTCCATCGATCACCTGGTCGCCAATGTCGAAACCACGGTACTGGGCCTGCTGCGCGACGCCGGCGTGGCGCCCGATGCCGTCGATACCGTGTTCTTCACCGGTGGTTCGAGCGGCGTGCGCATGCTGCGCGAACGCATCGGCGCGCTGGTTCCTGGCGCGCGCAAGGTCGAGGGCGACCTGTTCGGCAGCATCGGCGCCGGCCTGGCGCTCGACGCCGTCCGTAAATTCGGTTAAGGAAAAACATGCTCGACCAGCCCATCGTCATGCTCGACTTTGAAACCACCGGCCTGTCGCCAGCCATGGGCGACCGCATTACCGAGGTGGCGGCGCTGCGCATCGTTGGCGGCGAGGTGGTCGAGCGCTACGTCTCGCTGGTCAATTGCGGCGTACGCATCCCGGCGTTTATCACCGGGCTGACCGGCATCACCCAGGCCATGGTGGACCATGCGCCGCCGGTGAACGAAGTCATGCCGCAGCTGCTCGACTTTATCGGCAGCGATGCGCTGTCGGCCCATAACGCCAGTTTCGATGAAAAATTCCTGCTGGCCGAAGCGGCGGCGCAGCAGCTCGATGCGCGCCACCAGTCGCTGGTGTGCTCGCTCAAGCTGTCGCGTCGCGTGTTTCCCAACCTGGCCAGCTACAAGCTCGGTAATCTGTCGGCACAGCTCGGCATCCGCTTTCGCAGCGCCGCCCACCGCGCCGAATCGGACGCCGAAGTGGCTGCGCAGGTACTGATCCACATCGGCCGCCACATTGCCTCCACCTATGGCATTGCCGCCGTCAACCCGGCGTTGCTGACCGCAGTGAACAAGCTGGCCGCCGCCAAGGTCCATCCTTTCCTGCTCAGGCAGCCAGCCGGCTGACAATGCAGCGGCCTACTGCGAGTTGTCACAGGCGCGTTTGACGACGCGCAAACGCTAAGCTGGTCTGAGTTTTACACTTCAATCAATATAGTTGCCAAATTGATTAGAGGTGCGCCATGAACCATCACCGCTCGGCCCGCAAGGGCTATGACAGTTATCTGTGGTTTCGCAGCGCTGCTGAACGCGGCGACCCGTATGCCCAGTTCAATCTTGGCTTGTCTTACAAGCAGGGCATGGGCGTGGCGCGCGACGACCGCCAGGCGTTTTTCTGGATGAGCAAGGCGGCGCGGCAGGGGCTGGCGTTTGCTCAGAACCACCTTGGCGCCATGTACTACAGCGGACGCGGAGTGGCCAACAACGATCAGGAAGCGGTGCGCTGGTTTCGCAGCGCCGCCGTGCAGGGCGATGCCTCGGCCCAGCAAAACCTGGCGCTGATGTACCAGCGCGGGCGCGGCGTGCCGCGCAACGAGGAGCTGGCGTTGTCGTGGTGCAGCCGCGCGGCCGAACAGGGCGTGGCTGGCGCCCAGACCCTGCTCGGACTGGCCTACGCGCACGGCATCGGCGTGCGCTGCAATTATCCGCTGGCACTGGCCTGGTTCCGCAAGGCTGCGCTGCAAAACGATGCCAGCGCCCAGCTCAACCTGGGCCTGATGTACAAGAACGGCCTCGGGCTGGTGCGCAGCGATCAGCAGGCGCTGGTCTGGTTCAACCAGTCCGCCGCCCAGGGCGACCCGGTGGCGCAGCGGCTGGTCGGGGTGGCCTATGCCGAAGGGCTGGGCGTGGCGGCCGATCTGCCGCGCGCGTTCGCCTGGCTGCGCCGCGCCGCCGAACAGGACGACCGCGACGCCCAGTTCAATGTCGGCATCATGCTGGCGGTCGGCAAAGGTGTCGAACGCGACGACGAACTGGCTTTTTCCTGGTACTTCCGCGCGGCCCGCTCGGGTCATATGCTGGCGCAATACAATCTGGCTGGCATGTATGCGCGCGGGCGCGGTGTGGCGCGCGACGAAGCGCAGGCGCTGGTCTGGTACACCCAGGCGGCGGGGCAAGGATCGGTCAGCGCCCAGTTCAACCTGGCGGTCATGTACGCCAACGGCCAGGGCGTCGCCCGTGACGAGGCGCAGGCAGTGGCCTGGTACCGGCGCGCCGCCGCCCAGGGCGACAGCAGCGCGCAAAACAACCTCGGAGTCATGCACGCCAACGGCCAGGGGACAAAGCAGGACGACCGCCGCGCCCTGCACTGGTACCTGAAGGCTGCCCGGCAGGATCACGCGCTGGCGCAAGTCAATCTGGCCACCATGCTCAGCGCCGGGCGCGGCGCAGCGCCTGACGCGGTGCGCGCGCTGGTGTGGATGACGCTGGCGGCAGAAGCCGGCGAAGCGTCCGCCGTGGCCCACTGCGCGCGCATGGCGCAGGGGCTGGGCCAGCAGGCGCTGATGCAGGTGCGCGAACGTGTGCGGCGCTGGCGCGCCATGCATCCGATGGCGGCGCCAGCATTGCCACGCAGCGCCTGAATGCAGCGGCTGGGCGCCACCGGTCTTCAGTGCGCCTGGCGGCGATCAAGAAACAGGCTGTTGCCGTGGATTTTCTTGGCCTGTTTTTTCGATTCCGCCGCTGCCGTGGCAATTTGATGGTGGGTGTAGTACTGATGCGGATCGACGCGGATGGCGCCCACCGATAAACTCATCAAGGCATAGAACACTTTCTTGCCCTGGCGGTCCTCGCTCAGGTAGCCACCCCGTTCGCGGTCTTCAATGCTGTAAAAATCCTCCACGCCGCGGGCAAAGTCGGCCAGGATGCGTTCGCAGCGCAGTTCCCAGTCTTCACTCTGGAACAGCACCATGAAATCGTCGCCGCCGATATGGCCGACAAAATCGCGGTCGGCGTCGCAGCGGTTGCGCAGCAGGTTGCCGGTCAGCTGGATCACGTCGTCGCCACGGCGGTAGCCATAGACATCGTTGAACGGCTTGAAATGATCGAGATCGACGTAGCAGACCCAGAACCGCGCGCCGCTTTCCAGCAGGCGGTCGATATGCTCGTTGATCGGCACATTGCCCGGCAATTGCGTGAGCGGGTTGGCGTAGCGCGCCGCGTGGATCTGCATCTGCGTGATTTCGCGCATCAGGTCGTGGCCGGTGCCCAGGCCCAGGTAGCGGCCCTGCTCGGTGATGATGAAGCCGTTGTACAGGTGATGGGCCTCGGCCTGCGCCATGCGAAAGCTGAGCTCCTGCAGGCTGGCGTCCTTGTCGGCCACCAGGGCGGTGGCGTCCATGAACTGCTTGCACGATTTTTTGCCATACAGCTCGCGCTGATAGGGGCGGGCGAAATGGTCGATCATGTCGAAGCGGCTGATCAGGCCCAGCGGCTGATCGTGCTCCACCACGGGAATGATCAACAGCTTGGGGTCCTGCAAAAAGCGTTCATAGACCTCGTTGTTGCTCATGCCGGGCGCCACCGCCGGCACCCGGTGCAGCAGCTTGAATACGCTGGCCGCGTGCCTGTCGGCGGCGCGCTGCGGATACACGGCCACGCCGTTGCGCGACAGCGCCTTGACCACTTCGGCCGGCGCGCTGCGGGCCGGCGCAGCGTGCGGCCGGCCCAGGTGGTAACCCTGGCCATAGGCCACGCCGACGTCGCGCAGCACCAGCAGTTCGGCCTGGTTTTCGATGCCCTCGGCGATCACGCGCGTATGCGATTTCTCGGCGATTTCCTGGATCGAACGGACGAACTGCAGCTTGACGGCGTCGTTGTTGATGCCTTGAATAAAATGCATGTCGATCTTGACATACTCGGGCCGCAATTCCGACCACAGGCGCAGGCTGGAAAAGCCTTCGCCGAGATCGTCGATGGCGATCTGAAAACCCATTTGCCGGTAGTGGCGCACGGCTTCGCGCATCAGCGCATAGTCGTAGGTGGGCTGGTTTTCGGTCAGCTCGATGATTACGCGGTCCGGCTGTATGCCCAGGTGCTCGATGTACTCGAGCGTGTCGCCATGCTGGTGCTGGGGCTGGGGGTTACGCTGCAACAGGCATTCGGGGCTGACGTTCAAAAACAGCTTGCCCGGCAAATCGAGTTCGGCGAAGCGCTCCAGCGTGACCTGCCGGCACAGGTGCTCGACCTCTACCGTCAGGCCGCAGGCGCGCGCCACCTTGAACAGGTTCAGCGGCGCGTGCAGCGGGCTGTCCGAGGGGCCGCGTATCAGGCCCTCGTAGGCGATGATGTCGCCGCTGTGCATATGAATGATGGGCTGGAACAGCGGCTGCAACTGGCGCCGCGCGATAATCTCGTGCAGGTGCGTGCGCAGCAGCTTGTCATCAGGCGGGGCTGGCGCCGGCGGCGTGGTGGGCAGCATGGCGGCGGGCAGGGAAGGAAAGAAAGCGCCGCAAGGCAGCGGGTGGGTGGCGGGTATCACGATGTCAATGACGATGTAAACAGGCGAGGTTTGGGCCGATTTGGGGTGTTAACATCGTGAGCGTAAGCTTTCAATATGACAGTGTGATGAAATTTGAGACAGAAAGCGGCGCCCGCGCGGTAATTTGCGACGGAATTGGCAGCAACAAGCGATTGTATTGCCATGATGCATCGTCGAGGCGCTACAATGGTCCATCACATCTGCCTTTGCCTGCCATGCGACGTTCTTCATGCCGCCCCTTGTGCCACTTCCTTATCGGCAGTACCGTGCTGCTGGGCGCTGCCAGCCTGAGCGCCGGCGCCGCCACCGTGCAGGTGCAGGTACAGGATGCGCTGGGCAAGGCGCTGCCCGATACCGTGGTCTTCATCGAGCCCGAAGGCGGTTACACGGGCGGCAAGCCGCCGGCCAATGCCGAAATCGAGCAGAAGGGCCTGAAATTCCTGCCGCTGGTAAGCGTGATCCAGACCGGCAGCAAGATTTTTTTCCCAAATAACGACAAGGTGCGCCATCACATCTACTCGTTTTCGCCAGCCCACAAGTTCGACCAGAAGCTGTACTCGGGCCAGGCGGCCACTCCGCAGGTGTTCGAAAAAGCGGGCACGGTGGTGTTGGGCTGTAATATTCATGACAAGATGCTGGCCTACGTGAAAATCGTCGATACGCCGTATTTTGCCAAGACCGACAGCGCCGGCATGGCCCGCATCGAGGTGCCGGGCAGCGGCAAATTCAGCATCAAGGCCTGGCACTACAACACGGTGGGCGGCGCCTCGCCCGAGCAGGCGCTGCTCCTCAAGGCGGGTGAAACACCGGCGGCCGCGCTGTTCAAGCTGCCGATGAAGCCGCCCGCGGTGGTCGATCCGACCTCGCCGTCGCTTTAGGGACATGACCATGCGCATGCGATTTCGCAGCCTGGAAAGCCGGATCGTCACGCTGTTCCTGGTGCTTATCGTCGCCGTGCAGGTGGTCGGCCTGCTGGTGATACAGCGCGGCATCGAAAACAACGCACGGCTGGCCATCGGCAGCGAATTGAATAATGGCGCCAAGGTCTTTGGCCGCCTGCTGGAGCAGAATGCACAAAGCCTGCGCTTCGGTGCGCGCCTGCTGGCGCGCGATACGGCTTTTCTGGCCGCCATCGGCAACAACGAAGAAGGCGACCGCGCCACCATCGAGTCGGCGCTGGCCAACAGCGGGCGCCGCATCAAGGCGTCGATGACCATGCTGATCGACGGCGAACGCCGGATCAGCGTATCGACCAACCCGGCGCAGGCGGCCGGTCTGGAAAAAATGGTCGGCGCCATGCTCGACGCCGCCGAAGCGGCCGACGGCGCCAACGGCATCGCCATCGTCGAGCGCCGCCCCTACCAGGTGGTGGTGATGCCGATCAAGGCGCCGATCACCATCGGCTGGATCGTCATGACCTTCCCGATCGACCGCCAGCTGGCGCATGACATGCGCGACATCAGCTCGCTGCACGCCACCGTGCTCACGCGCGACCAGGGCGGCCAGTGGCTGCAGGTCGGCTCGACCTTTGTCGGGCCGTCGTCGCAGGTGGTAGTGGATCAGCTGCAGGCCATGGCGAGCGCGCCAACCGGCGCGTTTGATCTCGAGGTGGAAGCCAGCCAGTACAGCGCACGGCTGACCCGCATCGGGGAAGACCATGGCCAGAGCGCCAGCGTGCTGCTGGCGCGTTCGATCGACGAGGCCACTGCCGAATACCGGCGCCTGGAGCACTGGCTGATCCTGCTCACGCTGTGCGGCATCGTCATTTCCACCGTCGCCATCGTGCTAACGGCCAAGCGTATCGCCCAGCCGATCAGTGAGCTGGCCGACACTGCGCGCAGGCTGGAACAAGGTGATTACAAGGGCCAGATCGACACCAGCCGCGAAGATGAAATCGGCTCACTGGCCAGCGCCTTTGACGCCATGCGCGAAGGCATCGCCAAGCGCGAGCAGGAGATCCGCCGCCTCGCTTACTGGGATACGCTGACCAATCTGCCCAACCGCGCGCAATTCCTGCTGCTGCTCAACGACGCCCTGGCCGAGGCGCGCAAGCGCGACGAACAGGTGTTCGTGCTGATGATGGACCTGGACCGCTTCAAGCATGTCAACGACGTCATGGGTCACAGCTTTGGTGACGCGCTGCTGCGCCAGGTGGCGGGCCGTTTGCAGCTGTTGCTGGCCAACCGCCGCGTGTCGTCGGCGCAGGTGGCGCGCCTGGGCGGCGACGAATTCGCCGTGTTGCTGCCTTCCGCCGATGTCGAAGGCGCGCAGCGCATGGCGACCGATATCCTGCAGGCGCTGGAAACGCCGCTGTCGCTGGAAGACCAGACCGTGGACATCGGCGCCGGCCTTGGCATTGCCGGCTACCCCGAGCATGGCGACGATGGCGAAGCGCTGCTCAGCATGGCCGAAGTGGCGATGTACGCGGCCAAGCAGCGCAACGACGGCGCCATGCTGTATGACGCGGCAATGGACAAATCGAGCGCCAAGAGCCTGTCGCTGCTGACGGAGCTGCGCAATGCCATCGAGCGCAACGAGTTCCGCCTGTTTGTGCAACCGAAGATCATGCTCGATACCGGCAAGGTGGTGGGCATGGAATCGCTGGTGCGCTGGGTCCATCCCGAGCGTGGCAATGTATTCCCCGACGAGTTCATTCCGTTTGCCGAGCAGACCGGCTTTATCCGCATCCTCACGCGCTGGGTGATGGAGCGTTCGGCCGAGCTGTGCCAGCAACTGGCGGGTCAGGGCCATCACCTCAAGGTATCGGTCAACCTGTCCACGCGCGACCTGCTGGACCAGGATTTGCCGCTCAAGTTTGCCGACCTGCTGGCACGCCACCGGCTGGCGCCCGGTTCGTTCTGCCTCGAGATCACGGAAAGCGCGATCATGGACGATCCGGTACGCGCACAGCACACGCTGGAGCGCCTGAGCGCCATGGGCGTCGATCTGTCGATTGACGATTTCGGCACCGGCTATTCCTCGCTGGCCTATCTGAAGCGCCTGCCCGTCAATGAGCTGAAAATCGATAAATCGTTTGTACTGAATATGGAAAACGACGAGGGCGACACCAAGATCGTCCGTTCGACCATTGACCTTGGCCACAATATGGGACTGCGCGTGGTGGCCGAAGGCATCGAGAGCGAGGCCGTGTGGCGCCTGCTGGCGGACCTGGGCTGCGACCAGGGCCAGGGTTATTTCATGAGCCGGCCGATTCCTGCCGACCAGTTACTGGGCTGGCTGGAAAAATGGCGCGCGCCGATTGCCATCGACGATATGGCGCATGCGGCCAGCATGAGTTTTGCCAAATTTTAGCTGCCTGAAGTTCAAGGCTTCCCTTTCTTATTTGCTTGGTCTCACGTTATGATCTGGTTCCGACCCTACCGGGGGTTCGATTCCAAGGATAGACAATGCCAAGACGTTTGACCCTTTCTGCTTCGTTGATGCTCGCCCTGACCCAACTCGCCCCCTCGGCCGCCATGGCCCAAAGCTGCAGCGCCAATGCGCCGGCCATCGATTACCCGGTAACGCGCACCGTGGACCAGCAGGACACTTACCACGGCACCAGCATCGCCGACCCTTACCGCTGGCTGGAAGACGCCAACAGCGCCGAAACGGCTGACTGGGTCAAGGCGCAGAACCAGCTGACGCAAGGCTATCTGGCGCAGATTCCGCGCCGCGCCGCCATCAAGGAGCGCCTGACCAGCTTGTGGAATTATGAACGCTTCAGCGTGCCGTTCAAGGAAGGCGGGCGCTATTTCTACAGCCGCAACGACGGTCTGCAAAACCAGGCCGTGCTGTACACCACCAAAACCCTGGCCGACGTGCCGCGCCTGCTGCTCGACCCGAACACCCTGGCTGCCGACGGCACCGTGGCGCTGGCTGGCCTGGCCGTCAGCCCGAACGGCAAATACCTCGCCTACAGCACCGCTGCCTCGGGCTCGGACTGGAACGAGATCCGCGTGCGCGACATCGAGAGCGGCAACGATATCGCCGACCATATCAAGTGGGTAAAATTCTCGCGCACCGCCTGGCTGCACGATGGCTCGGGCTTCTTCTACAGCCGCTACGATGAACCGACAGAGGAAGGCAAGCTGGCCGCCGTCAATTACTTCCAGAAGCTGTACTTCCACAAACTGGGCACGCCGCAAAGCGCGGACGTGCTGGTGTACGACCGTCCCGACCACAAGGACTGGGGCTTCAACAGCGAGGTGACCGAAGATGGCCGCTACCTGGTAATTACCGCTTCACAGGGCACGGAAAACAAGAACCGTGTGTTCTACAAGGATTTGAAGAACAAGGACGCCAAGGTGGTCGGCCTGCTCGAGGACTTCGACGCCATTTATAACTTCATCGGCAACGACGGCCCGGTGTTCTACTTCCACACCGAGCGCAACGCGCCGCGCGGGCGCATCGTCGCCATCGACACGCGCAAGCCGGGCGTATTGAGCTGGAAGCAGATCGTGCCGGAAAGCGCCAGTACGCTCAATTCCGCATCGCTGGTCAACAACCAGTTGCTGGTCGATTACCTGACCGACGCCCACAGCCTGGTCAAGGTGTTCGACCTGAAAGGCAAGCCGCTGCACGATATCGCGCTGCCAGGTCTTGGCACGGCGTCCGGTTTCGGCGGCAAGCGCAGCGATACCGAAACCTTTTATTCGTACACCAGCTTCACCACGCCCACCACCATTTACCGTCACGACCTGAAGACCAACAAGAGCAGCGTGTATCGCCAGCCCAAGGTAGACTTCGACCCGTCGGCCTATGAAACGCGGCAGGAATTCTTTACCAGCCGTGACGGCACCCGGGTGCCGATGTTCATCGTCGCCAAAAAAGGCCTCAAGCTCGATGGCAGCAACCCGACCTACCTGTACGGTTACGGCGGCTTCAATATCTCGCTCACGCCCGCCTTCTCGGTGGCCAACCTGGCCTGGCTGGAAATGGGCGGCGTCTACGTGGTGGCCAACCTGCGCGGCGGCGGCGAATACGGCCAGTCCTGGCATGCAGCCGGCACCAAGCTGAAAAAGCAGAACGTCTTCGATGACTTCATCGGTGCGGCCGAATGGCTGATTTCCCACAAGGTGACGTCACCGGCCAAGCTGGCCATCGGTGGCGGCAGCAACGGCGGCCTGCTGGTGGGCGCCGCCATGACCCAGCGTCCTGAATTGTTTGCCGCAGCGATCCCGCAGGTCGGTGTGCTCGACATGCTGCGCTTCCACAAGTTCACCATCGGCTGGGCCTGGACGTCGGACTATGGTTCGTCCGATAACGCCGATGAGTTCAAGGCGCTGCTCAAGTATTCGCCGTTGCACAACCTGAAAAAAGGCGCCTGCTATCCGGCCACCATGATCACCACCGCCGACCATGACGACCGCGTGGTGCCGGCCCACAGCTTCAAGTTTGCCGCTGCCGCCCAGGCTGCGCAGGCGGGCCAGCCGGGCGCCGCACCGATCCTGATCCGGATCGACGCCAAAGCCGGTCACGGCGCCGGCAAGCCGACCGCCAAGCAGATCGAGGAAGTGGCCGACCGCTGGGGCTTCCTGAGCCGCGCGCTGCACATGGACGACGGCGCCAAGCCGGCTGCCAGCCAGCCCTGAGCTGCCTGAGATGGGGCTCAGGCGTTAAAAAGCGTAACTGAGCCCCATGCTCCATTGGCGCGGCGGATGGACGGGATACATGGTGTAGCGGCGGCCATCGTCCTGCACGTATTCGCGGGCGATTTGCAAGGTCCAGTTGCCAAACGGGATGCCGACGCCCACGCGCAGGTCGTAGCGCGAATCGCTTGGTATGCCGGGAAAAAAGCCGCCACTGAGGTTGTGCATCAGGCCGACGTGGCCGACCAGGTTGAAGCGCGGGTGCACCGGGTAAAACGCGTTGATCTCGCCGTACACCACGCGCGCCGGATAGCCGAGATACTGCGGCGAGTAGTACAGCCGCGCGCTGCCGCGCTCGACATTGATGCCGCCATAGCATTCGCTGAAATCATTCTCGTGCGCCTGGGTGTAGGTGATGCGGCTGCAGCCCAGCTCCCAGCTGCCGCCCGCGCGCATACGCTGCGCGTAGCCGGCATAGCCCTGTAATTTATAACCGCGCAGATCGCCGATGGTCATGGCGCTGGCGAAAGCGCCGCCATACCAGCCACGGTCGGTGTCGAGATTGATCGTCGCTTGCGGCACGGCGTTGCTGTGGCCGGGATTCTGGCCGCGGTAGCGGTATTCCGATTGCAGGGCAACGCTGCCGGTAATGTCCACCTGAGCCTGGGCCCGGGCCTGCCCAGGCGCCATCGTCAACAGCAAAGCCAGGAGCGCCAGCGCCGTCCGCGCCGGCATAGTTACAAAAAGGTTAGGGCTCAGCGTTTGGCGTCGCGTTGGCTCAGGTTGGCGGGACAGGTGCAGCTGCACTGGCGAATCAGGCGGGAAATGGTGGCGCATGCATCAATATTAGCAGTCTTCAGCACTTCCGGCGGTTGTAACATGCTGCGCAATTGGGCCGGTGATGCATTCGGCCGCAATTCTTCGAGCAGGGCCAGCATGCCCGACACATGGGCCGCCGCATACGAACTGCCATTGACGAAGGACCAGCGCGCACCTGGCGCCGTGGTCGGAATATCGTCGCCCGGCGCCAGCAGGCTGACATTGGCATTGGCGCCGGCTGGCGCCGCAGTCACTGCGGGCAGGGCCGCCGCCGCTGTCGCTGCCATTGCCTTGATGCGTGGCTGCGACGCCACCGCCACCACGCCGCGATGGTTGGCGGGGAAGGCCGGGCCGCCGGCCTGCGCATCGACGGCGCCCACCACGCTGATGCCGCGTTCGAGCGCGACGTCGAGCAGACGGTCGAGCAGGCGGTCTGGTGGGCCGGACAGGCTCAGATTGATCACCTTGGCGCCGTTCAGGATTGCATAGTTGATGGCCTTGGACAGCGTGAAGCTGTTGCAGCGCGTGGTCTGGCTGGTGGTTTGCCAGCAGGCCCGCAGGCCCATGATTTTTGCGCTGGGCGCCACGCCGACGATGCCGCCGTTGCCGCTGCGCGCAGCAATGATGCCAGCGACCGCCGTGCCATGGATTTCGGCCGGCGGCGGGCCGCCATCGACAAAATTGGTGTTGACCGCGAGCTGGCCTGCCAGGTCGGGGTGTTCGCCATCGATGCCGCTATCGACCACCGCCACGCGCACTGCGCGGCCGGTGGCGTGGCGGTGCAGATCGGCCACATGCCAGTAGCGCGCGGCAGGCTGCACCGGGTACAGCGCATCGCTGTCGCTCATGCCGGGCTGTGCCATGCTGGCGGGGGTGGGGGCTGATACAGCGGGCATGGCGGTTTGCGCCATGCCCTCAAAGTCGGCCACCTGCTGCGCCCATTCCACCTGCGGATCGCGCGACAGTTTTTCGATCAGGCGGCGCGGATCGTCCTTGTCCGGGTACTGCATCACGTAGCAATCGACACCGAGCAGCGACATGGCCCAGCCTTCGACCAGCGTCAATCCATGCTGGCGCGCCAGCAGTTCGGCGCGGCGGCGCCGCGCGCCGTTGCCATTGTCGTCCATGTAGCGCCCGCCATAGGTGGCATCGGGGCGGTAGTGGGTGGCGGGCAGGCGCAGCATCACCAGCAGCTGGCGCTGGTTGGGGCCGGCGTCGGCCTCCAGCTCCGCTTCTGTTTTCGTGTGATGGGGGCGGTCGGGGTTCGGTTGCGGATCGAGGAAGCGTAGCGGCGGCGCTGCCGGTTTGCCGCTGTCTGCCGCCGGTTGTGCCTGCGCGGTGGTGCCGGCCAGTACAGCGAGACAGGCCAGCAGCGCCAGCGACCGGTACCAGCCGGCGGGGCGTAAAGTACAGCGTAAAAGCACGCTCATGGCGCGCTGCCGTCGTCGAGCGCTTCGGCCAGCTTGATGGCCGGGTTGGCGCGCAGGGCGTCGAGCGCCTGCTGGCGGCTTTCCGGCGCCACGTGCAGCAGGTAGGCGTCGGTCACGGTAGGGCCATCGACCACGCGGGCGCCATGGCTTTGCAGGATGCGGCGAAAATCGCGTTCGGTGGTAGTGGGCTGGAACATCACCACCAGGTTGCCGCTGGCCGGGGCGGTGGCGGCGCCGCTGCTCAGCGCATGGTAGGTGGCCGGTTCGCCCGGGCGCACCAGCAGCACCAGCAGGCCGGCGATCAGCACGCATTGCCCCGCCAGCGCCCAGCGCAGCCACGACTGCTGGTTGGCGGCCGGACGGCGCCACCACGGCTGGGTGGTGAGCGCCGGCGCTGTCGCGGTTGCTGTCGCTGTCGCAGCCGCAGCCGGTGCTGCCACACCAGTCCCCGGCTGGCCCATTTGGCCCATTTGATGAGCAGGTTCCTGGGCGCCCAGTTGCGGCAGCAGGCGTGCCAGCGCGCCTTCCATGTCGAGCGCGGGCAGGTCGGTGTCCGCCGCGTTTGCGCCGCTGGCGGCCAGCAGTGCGCGTTCGCGCGCCAGGTCGCGCCGGCATTGGGCACAATCCTGCAGGTGCCGCGCCACGCTGCCGGCTTCGGCCGCAGATAATTGCTCGGCTGCATACCAGGGCAGCAAGGCCTGGGTTTCCCGGTGGGCCCGGTGATCGATGCTGAAGACGCCCCCGTTCATCGGCTGTACTCTCTTTCGTTCCACAACAAGTCCTTCAATCGCTGCCGCGCATGAAACATGCGGGTCTTGACCGTATTCAGCGGACACTCGACGATGTCGGCAATCTCGCTATACGCCAGTTCGTGATAGTAGGTCAGCACCATCACGGCGCGCTGTGCGGCCGGCAGCGCATCGAGCGCCTCGGCCACGGTTTGCTGCAACTGCTGGCGGTGCATGGTTTGCTCCGGTCCCAGCCCGTGCTCATCCTGGTACAGGGCGGCGTCGTCATCGACCGGTTCGTCGGTGGCGCGCAAGCCCTTCAGGGTCTTGCGGTATGCAATGGCAAACACCCAGGTCGAGGGTTTGCAAGTGCCGTCGAAGGTGGCGGCTTTTTGCCAGACCACCAGCATGGTGTCATTGATGATTTCTTCGATCAGCGGCCCATTGCGCGTCATGCGCCCGACAAAGCGCGACAGCCGCGAAAAATAGGCGCGGTACAGGGTTTCAAACGCTAGCCGGTCGCC
Source organism: Duganella sp. (assembly GCA_040508275.1). Lineage (GTDB taxonomy): Bacteria > Pseudomonadota > Gammaproteobacteria > Burkholderiales > Burkholderiaceae_D > Rugamonas. Next base: position 19,498 of record JBEVNE010000108.1, on the reverse strand, counting down.
GCCGGCCACCCTGGCCAGCAAGCAAACTTCGTCATTATCCGGTTTCGAGCCCGTCGACTGGCTCAGTTCTGGCTGCATCCGCGATCCTCCCTCGCTGCTTCTTCTTGACCGTTTATACCTTTCTTTTAAAGAATGGTTCTACGAATATGGAAATTAATTTTTGCCGCCTTCGCTCGCCGCCGTGGCTTGCCAGCATCTGGCGCGGCTTTCGGCTACCATGGCGGCCATGGACAACAATCTCAGCACCCAGATCGACCACCTGCAAACGTTTTTGCACCAGCACCGCCGCGTGCTGGTACTGACCGGAGCCGGCCTCAGCACTGCTTCCGGCATTCCCGACTACCGCGACCAGGATGGTGTGCGGCGCGGCCGGGCGCCGATCCAGGGGCCCGATTTCCGCCGCGACGAGGCCGTGCGACGCCGTTACTGGGCGCGCAGCATGGCCGGCTGGCCGATTCTATCGCAGGCCGCGCCCAATGCCGGCCACCGGGCGCTGGCGCAGCTCGAGGCGGCCGGACGCATCGCCAGCATTATCACGCAAAATGTCGATGGATTGCACCAGGCCGCCGGCAGCCGTCAGTTGATCGAGCTGCATGGCAATATTCACGGCGTGGTCTGCCTGGATTGCCGCACGGTTCATCCGCGCGCCGCCATCCAGGCCTGGCTGGCGCAGGAAAATCCGCACCTGCTGCACGACGGTCCGGCGCAGACCGTGGTGCCCGAGGCGCGGCCCGATGGCGACGCTGAACTGGAGCTCGACGGCCAGCACTTTCACATGCCCGTGTGCAGCGCCTGCGGCGGCGTGTTGCAACCCGATGTAGTTTTCTTTGGAGACAACATTCCGGCCGAGCGCACGGCCGCCGCGCTGCAACTGGCCGAGCAGGCCGACGCCGTGCTGGTGGTGGGATCCTCGCTGATGGTGTTTTCCGGCTACCGCTTCTGCAAACTGGCGGCGGCCGCCGGCAAGCCGATCGCCGCTATCAATCTCGGTAAAACCCGGGCCGATGACTTGATCGGCCTGAAGGTCGAAGCTGCGGCCGGCGAGGTCTTGCCCTTGCTGCTATAAAATTAATTACGCTGTAGCATGGACCGCACGATCGCTTCCTTGGCCAGCACATAATCCTGGCCGGCCAGCACGAAGTTGGTGTTGGGCTGGATGATCTTTACGTTAATAAACACCATGTCGCTGGTTTCGGCGTAGGAGCCGACCACGATGGCTTGCGCATTGTGGGCGGTGGCCACTTCGTTGATCTCGCGGGTCAGCATCAGCTCGCCTTGGTTGCGCTTCAGATAAACGTTGTTGCGCAGCTTCATTTCCACCATGCTCAGGCCGCCTTGCGCCAGGCGCGTGGACAGCTGCTCCGACACCAGCCGTCCCAGCGTGGTGGTCTGTTCCAGTTCATCGATGTTGACGACGGTGGCGACGATCAGCGGCTTGTCGGTGGTGAGCTTGCCCGCCAGCTGGCGCACCAGCGCATCGGCGGCGCGGTAGTTGGCGTCAATAAACTGGTTGGACGAGATGGTGGTGTAGTTGCGCTCTTCCTTGTCCTTGTTGGTGGTGCAGCCGTTCAGCAGCACCAGGGGTAAAGCGAGCAGGGCGGCGCGGGCCAGTGTTTTCATGGGCATTTACAGGTCTCCACGCACCTGGAACACGCGCGTCAGTTTGGAATTTTCAGGTTCGGGGTCGATGATGCCGTACAGGGCGCGGTCGCGGTCGGAGACATAATAGGCCGAGGTGCTGCGCGCCACGTAACGGTACTGGTCGGAAACCGAAATAGTCACGATGATCTCGGTTTTCGGCGTGTGACCGCCGGCAAACTCGGAGTCGATCGGATCGAATGGTTCGTTTTCCACCGGCGTCGCGGTCAGCTCACGCGCCATCCACACGCCGTCGGCCAGCGGCAGGCGCTTGCCAAAATTGTAACGATATTGCTGGCGGTGCGGCGCGAACGTCAGTGCCTGCACGGCCAGTTCGATGCGCAGGGCGCCGGCAGGTACGCGCGATACGGTCAGGCCATCGTTGACCAGCGAGGTGGTCAACTGGTTGGCCAGCGCCAGCTGGAACGGTGTCGGTTCCTTGGGCATGTCGATGTAGACGGGGCGGGTGGGGCGCTTTTTCAGTTCCGCCGCCAGTTGCTGCTCAATGGCCTTGGATACCACGCCCCAGTGGTAGGCGGCTTCCAGCTTGGCCTGCTTGGAGGCCGGGAAGTTGGCCGCCAGCGGCGCCGGCGTGTAGCGCGTGGCGCAGCCCGAGAGGATCAGTGCGGCTGTTACAGCCATTGCCAGTGGTAACGCCTTCATTTGCCTCATCGAATTGCCTCATCATCAAAAATAACCGATTGCCATGCATGCGCGGCGCGCAGGCAGCGGCCGCGAATGTAAAATCATTCGCGGCCAGTGTAGCATGGATGTTTCTGTTTAGAAATTACTTGGGTAATAAAAGCGGCTGCTGGCGGCGCGCCTGTACTGGGCGCGCAACAGACCGCTTTGGGGATGGCGGCAAGCTGGCGGGATCAGCGGCGGTGGGTTTTCATGGCGGCAGCCACTTCGCGCTTGCCGTCGCGGTCTTTTTCGTTGGCGCGCTTGTCGTGCTGCTTTTTACCCTTGGCCAAGCCGATTTCACATTTCACGCGGCCGCCCTTGTAGTGGAGGTTGAGCGGCACCAGCGTGTAGCCCGAGCGCTCGACCTTGCCAATCAGCTTGTCGATCTGCTGGCGGTGCAGCAGCAGCTTGCGGGTGCGCACCGCTTCCGGGCTGATATGGGTGGAGGCGGTGGGCAGGGCGCTGATGTGGGCGCCGAACAGGTAAAGTTCGTCGCCCTTGATGGTGACGTAAGCCTCCTTGATCTGCACGCGCGCATCGCGGATGGCCTTGACTTCCCAGCCTTCGAGCACGATGCCCGCTTCGAAGCGGTCTTCGATGAAGTAGTCAAAAAATGCTTTTTTATTATCGGCTATGGTCATGAATTCGGTAAATCAGTATGGACCCGTCGCGGGTCGGTTAAACTATGCGTCGCAGATTACAATGCGACTAATTCCACATCATAGCAAATGGTTAGATAATGGCAGTAGTGCACAAATCAGTTTTACTCGCTTACAGCGCCCGGCAGATGTTCGACCTGGTGGAGCGGATCGAGGACTATCCCAAATTTTTGCCCTGGTGCGGCGCGGTGGAAATCCGCGAACGCAGCGAAAACCGCACCGTGGCCAGTGTCGGCATCAATTACCATGGCGTGCGCCAGAGTTTTACCACGGCCAACGACAACGTGCCCGGCGAGAGGATCAATATGAAGCTCGTCGATGGGCCTTTCAAGTGCCTCGACGGCGTCTGGACCTTCAAGGCGCTGCGCGAGGACGCCTGCAAGATCGAACTCGATCTGCACTACGAGTTTTCCAGCACGCTGCTGGCCAAGCTGGTGGGCCCCGTGTTTGGCATCATCGCCAACAGCATGGTCGATTCGTTCTGCAAACGCGCGGAAACCGTGTATGGCAACGCCCCCGGTAACTGAGGCTGCAGCCGGCGTGGTCGGCAGCATCAACGTCGAAGTCTGCTACGCCAGCGACGCCGTGCAGTTCCGCCGTGCGTTGCAGGTGGCGCCTGGCACCACGCTGGGCCAGGCGATTGCGCTGTCCGGCGTGTTGCAGGCGGTGCCCGACATCGATGAAACTACCATGCAGACCGGCATTCACGCTAAAAAGAAGCCGCTCGATACGCTGCTGCGCGAACACGACCGGGTGGAAATCTATCGGCCGCTGATTGCCGATCCGCGCCAGGCCCGGCGCCGCCGCAAGCCTGCCACCACTACCGCTTCTTCCTGATGACCGGCCGCCGTAGCGGTTTTTTCTGTTTCTGGAGTCCTTTTGGCCGCACTTCCTGTTTCCACCTCTGAAGCCATTCTGCGCCGCGCCGGCATGATCCTGCTGGGTGCCGCCGCTTTCGATATCGCCTGGATGGTCTGGCGCGTTGCCGGCGGCGCCGATTATTCGTACAGCATGACCATCCTCGCCGTGATCGGTAGCGTACTGCTGTTGCGCGGCAGCCTGAAGGCGGCGTTTTTTCTGGTCTGGATCGCCAGCCTGCTGCTGCCGCTGGCCGTGGCCAGCGGCGCGATGGCGCTGCTGCAACCGGTTGATTTGACGCTGACGCGCTTGCGCCTCGATGCCAGCGGGCAGATCGCCGCCGCACTACCGCTGCTGGTATTTTGCGTGGCGCTGTACTGGCTGCGCACCGAGTTGCTGCGCCAGCCCGTGCAGGCGGCCATGCTGATTGCCGGTCGGCGTCGCCCGGCTGCGCACGTGGCGCTGGGCATAGGCGTGGTGCTGGGTTTGCTGGCGCTGCTGGGAAGCCATTTGAGCCGCAGCGTTGACCTGGCCGGCAAGGCCGAGGCGTTGGCCCGTGCCAAGCATGGCGCCGATTTCCATTATTACGCCAGCAAGATCACCCCGCGTGACGACATGGAAGGCACGTTTGTCGAAGCCAAGGTGGAAGCCTGGCGTGCGGATCGCGTCGATACCGTGGATGTGTTCTGGAAAGAGAAGTAAACGTATTGAACACCTCCAAAAGAAACGGCGCTGTTGTGGCCAACGTGTAAGGCTGACCGCAACAGCGCCGCATGGGGCAGATCAGTTTATTTGCCCTGCAAATTCACGCTGCGTGCTTCCAGGCGGATCTTGACGCTGGCGGCCGGCTTGGCGCCGGCTGACTCGGCCAGCGTGACCAGGTAGTCGCCGGCGGCGATTTTCCAGGTTTTGCTGGCGCTGTCATACATGCCCAGCAGGCGCGGATCGACCTTGACCGTGGCCGTGCCGCTGGCGCCTGCCTGCAAGGCCAGCTTGTCCCAGCCTGCCAGGCGCTTGGGTGCTTCCCAGCCGCCCGCCACCGGGGCGATATACACCTGGCCAACGGCCTTGCCTTCACGCTTGCCGGTGTTCTTGATGCTGAAGCGTACCTCGATGCTGTCGGCGGTGTTGTTGGCCGCCAGATCGCCGTAGGCAAAGCTGGTGTACGACAGGCCGTAACCGAACGGGAACAGCGGTTTGTGGCCTTTCAGGTCGAACCACTTGTAGCCGACGGCTGCGCCTTCGATGTTGTAATCGGTGCTGACTTTTTCCAGGATGTTTTCATCCTTGGTCACCGGATCGCCATCGATCACGGGGCGCGGCAGTTGCGCCACCGAGGCCGGGAAGGTGGCGGGCAGGCGGCCCGACGGATTGACTTCGCCGGTCAGCACGCGGGCAATCGCGGCGCCGCCATTGGTGCCCGGGTACCAGGCTTCCAGCACGGCCGCGACATCGTTCAGCCATGGCATGACCACCGGGCCGCCGGTTTGCAGCACCACCACGGTTTTATTGTTGGCGCGCGCCACGGCGGCGATCAGGTCGTCCTGCTTGTTGGGCAGATTGAGGTCCACCGCATCGATACTCTCGGCGGTCCACTGATTGCCAAAGACGATGGCGATGTCGCTCTCCGCTGCCAGTTTGGCGGCGGCCTTGAGATCCTTGCCATCGGCGTAGCTGACCTTGGCCTTGGTGCGCGTGTTCAGTTCGTGCATCGGCGAGGAGCGGTGGTACACCATCGGGCCGGGGAAGAATTGCGGACCCTCGTTGGGCACCGGCGACAGGCCGATCGGATACACCTGAGCCGAACCGCCGCCCGACAGCACGCCGACATTGGCATGGCCGCCGATGATGGCGATGCTGCGCACGCTGGCGGCCAGCGGCAGGATGTCGTTGCTGTTTTTCAGCAGCACCATGCCTTCTTCGGCGTCGGCCTGCGAAATTTTGCCGTGCGCGGCGTAGTCGATGCCGGCGTCGGGAGTGGTGGCTGCCTTGACCGGGTGTTCGAACAGGCCGTGGGCGAACATGGTGCGCGTGATGCGCTTGACCATGTCATCGAGACGGCTTTGCGGTACGTGGCCGTTGACCACCGCTTCCTTCAGTGCCTCGTTGAAGTAGGCCGACTTGTCGAACGGGTGGCCGGACTGCTGGTCCAGGCCGGACAGTGCGGCGGGAACGGTGGAGTGGGTGGCGCCCCAGTCGGACATGACGTAGCCGGTAAACTTCCAGTCCTGCTTGAGCACTTCATTGAGCAGGTAGTTGCTCTCGCACGCGTACGGGCCGTTGACGCGGTTGTAGGCGCACATGACCGAACCGGGATTGCCGCGTTCGAGCGCAATCTGCAGCGCCAGCAGGTCGGACATGCGGCCGGCGGCGTCCTCGATCCTGACGTTGATGTGATTGCGGTTGGTTTCCTGGTCGTTGTAGGCAAAGTGCTTGAGCGTGGAAATCATGTGGTTCGACTGCACGCCGCGAATCTGCTCGCCGACCATCACGCCGGCCAGCAGCGGGTCTTCGCCGCCGTATTCGAAGTTTCGGCCGTTGCGCGGTTCGCGCATCAGGTTCACGCTACCGGCCAGCATGATGTTAAAGCCGCTCTGGCGCGCTTCGCTGCCGATCATCTGGCCGCCGGCAAACGCCATTTTCGGGTTCCAGGTGGCCGCCGTGGCCAGGCCGGATGGCAGCGAGGTACGTTGCAGCGGTTGCTTGGAATTGGCCTGGGTGGCCACGCCCATGCCGGCGTCGGCCTGCCATTGCGACGGCAGGCCCAGGCGCTCGATGCCGGGAATGAAGCCGGCTGAATCCTTGCGGCCCTCTTTTGGCGCGGTGTACTTCTTGGATTCGAAATCGGTGGAGAAGTAGCCGAACACGGTCTGGATTTTTTCGTCGAGCGTCATGGCCTTAACCAGTTGCTCGGCACGCGCATCGGGCGACAGCTTGCTGTCGAGCCATGGGTGTGGTTGGTCGGCGGCGTGAGCGAGATTGCCCGCTCCATGCATCATCAAGGGATAGGCGAGGGCCAGCGAGAGCCAGAGACGCTTCTTCATGCGATTGATTGTCCTGTAATGAGTTTGTAGTTAGATTTCAGGGGCGCGCGGGATAAAAACCTCCAGCGCATGTACTCCACCCGCAACGATACCGGTGACGCGCGCTTGAGGCAATCGTTTTCCGTCGAGATGGACTTCGATGGCCTCGACATCGGCGCGTTGTATAACTACATTGAAAGTAGCGCCACGGAACTCCCGTTTGACCTGGATACCCTGCCATGCCGCGGGCAGCTGCGGCTGCACCAGCAGGCCGGCGCGGTCGCCTTTCAGGCCGCATAAACCTTCAATCAGGCAGCGGTACAGCCACGAGACGGTGCCGGTGTTGAACAACTGGCTCGAGCGGCCGGCCGTGCGCGGGTATTCGCGCCAGGCGCCACGGTAATAATTGGGCACGAATATCGGCAACTGCCCGCGCTGCAGGTAATCATCCAGGTCCGGGCCGGGGATCATCTGGCGCAGCAGCCGGTAAGCGCGTTCGCCTTCGCCGGCCGCATACAGGCTGTGGATGTAGAACACCGCCGCGTGGTTGTACACGGCGCCATTCTCGGCCGATCCCGGGTGCTTTTGCGTGACCCGGCCGACGTCGTCGCGCATGGCGCTGTAAGGTGGCGCGAACATGGCCACGCCGTACGGCGTTTCCAGCTGCTGTTCCACTTGCTGGTAAATCGAGGCGCGCTGGCCGGCGTTGGCGGCGCCGCCCAGTATCGCCCAGGCCTGCGGATTGAGGTAGATGCGGCCCTCGCGGTCGCTGGCCACGCCAAAGATCACGTTATCGTCGGTAATGCCGCGTGCATACCAGTCGCCATCCCATAAATGTTCGTTGGCGGCGCGGTTGACGGCCTGGGCGCCGGTGCGGAAGTAGCGTACTGCCGCCTCCATCGTCTCCTGGCTGGCTTCACCGGTTGCGCTGGCATCAGCATTGGCGAGGATCTCGGCCCACAGGTTGAGCGCATAGGCGGTGGCCACCGTGAGCCAGCCCGATACGCCTTTGCCCTTGTAGCCGACCATATTCATCGGGTCGCACCAGTCGCCCTGGGCGATGTAGCTGAGGCCGCGTTCATCGCGCGCCTGCAGCAGCCAGTCCATGGCGGCGCTCATGCGCTCGGCCACACTGCGCGGCGCGGCGCCATCGCCGGAGGCTACCATTTCATCGAGCAGCGCATAGTCGTCGGTTTCGTTCAGATAGGCCTGCAGGGCGATGGGCAGCCACACGCAGTGGTCGGTGTGCGGAATCTGGTTGATGTATTTGAGCTCGGCGCCTTCCACCAGCAGAATCCCGTCCGGCATGGCGCCACTGGCTTCCTGCTGCGACAGCGCGTGCAGCAGCGCTGCGCGCATCACGGCGGGGGCGATGAAGCTCATGCCCATATTGTCCTGCAGGTAGTTGCGCGTCTGCGGATCGGTGGACAGGCGGTTGACGTCGCCATGGTAAAACACCTGGCGCGGCAGCCAGTGGTTGACGAAGTTATCGAGGCCGGCGTCGGGCGTGCTCAATTGCAGGCAGCCGGCGCCGCCGCCAATGTAGCCGGCGTAGGCGCTTGCTGCCCGGGCGAAGCCCTCCGCGTGCAGGTATTTGTCGCGCATGGCGGCGATCTCCGCATCGTCGCGCGCGGGGCCGAACAGGAAGCGATAGTCATGCGGCTGGCCGCCATCGAGCGCCAGCCGGTATTGCACCACGGCGGTCGGGGTTTCATAACGGGCATCGCTATTGCCGAGTTGTTCGGCGTCGATGGCGCTGGGGCGGTGCAGGCCGCCTTCGCCCTCAAAGGCCTGCTGGCGCACCTCCCATGCCAGCGGGGCCTGCTCGCACAGAAAATAGGTTTTATCCTTGAAGTCCTTCTGCTTGAAATAGTCGGCCACCTTTTGATACGGCGCCACGCTGCTGGCCACCACGCCGCCAAGATCTGCGCGGTATTCGCCGGACTGGTTCATCCACGACATATACCCGGTCGGGAAATACGGATACACGCTGAGGCGGCGCGCCCCGGCCGACAGGTTGGTCACGCGCAGCGACCACAGTTCCACGACGTCGTCGGTGGGCAGGCTCAGTGTGAGTTCGAGGCGCAGGCCCAGGTGTTCAACCGTCCAGGCGATATCGCTTTTGCCAACCGAGAAAGTAAAACTGTCCAGCGGCGTGCGCACCGGTTCGTACGGCGCGGAAAACAGCTCGCCGGTGTCTTCGTCCTTGATGTAGAAGAAGCGGCCCGGGTGGTGCGCATAATAATGCTGCTCCGGCTGCATGAAGGTTTTCGCTTCCAGGTTGGGCGCGTGCGCATACTTGGCCGGTTCCGGCTGCATGAACTGGGCGGTGGCATAGCCACGGCAGGTGATCTGGATCATCATCCTGCGGTTCCATAAAAAGCCGCCCGCTTGCGGCATGGCGCTGGGGCTGGTCAGTTCGTAGCGTTGTCCCTGGTGGGTGGGGCGTAACATGGGGTGGTCTCCGTTGGAATGCGATGGATTCTGTTCAGGTTGGCGGTGGCGTTGCTTTGCGGGCTTCGAGGTCGGCCTGTATCTGCGCGAGCTTGCGGTTGTCGAGGTTATAGAAAAACATGACAGCGACGGCCAGTACCGCAAACGCCGCCGGAATGAAGGACATCAGCCAGACGATGCCGGCCTGCGAGCCGCTGCTCTGGGCCGCATTGGCGACGTAACCGAGGCTGGTGAAGATCGAACCGATCACCGCTACGGCAATCGCCGTGCCGAGTTTTTGCGAGAAGGTGGCGGCGGCAAAGGTCATGGCGGTGGCGCGCCGGCCGGTGCGCCATTCGTTGTAGTCGGCGGTGTCGGCATACATGGAAAACGCCAGCGGCGACTTGGGTCCGAGCGCCAGGCCCATGCCGATCTGTAAAGCGAACATCAGCGTGACCTGGTCTTTGGGTACGAAGAAAAACGCTGCCGACAGCACGGCAGTGATGCTCATCAGGATGATCATCAGCTGCTTTTTGTCGATAAAGCGCGTCATCACCGGGGTCAGCGCGGCGCCTGCTGCTGCCGCCAGCATGTAGGCCGGCACAAAGCCCTGCATCAGTTCCGGGCGCTCCACCACGTATTTGAAGTAGTAGGCGGCGCTGCTGGTGCGCAGGGTGATGGTGATCATGATGATCAGCGCCAGAAAGAACAGCACCACCCAGGGGCGATTGCGCGACAGATCGCGCAGGTCTTCCATCACGCTGGTCTTTTGTGCGGGCGGTGGCGCGATGCGTTCGCGCGTATTGAAAAACGTCAGCACGAACAGCAGCGAGGCGAACACGCTCCAGGCCAGCATGGTGAGCTGCCACCCGAGCTTGTCGTTGCCGCCGCCCAGCCAGCCGACCATGGCCGGCGTGGCGGCAGTGACCAGCGTGCCGCCAGCAAAGGCAAAAATAAAGCGCAGGCCGTTGACGGTGGAGCGTTCCTGCGCATCGGCCGACAGCACACCGGATAAGGCGTTGTAGGGAATGTTGATGCAGGTGTAGCAGACCATCATCAGCAAATAGGTGCCGTAGGCCCAGACCAGCTTGCCGTCGTGCGACAGGTCGGGCGTGCTATAGGTGAGGATGGCGGCGCAGCCGAGCGGCAGCGGCATCCACAGCAGGTAGGGGCGGAACTTGCCGAAGCGCGTGCTGGTGCGGTCGGCGGCGGCGCCGATCAGCGGATCGGTGAAGGCATTGATGATCTTGATGGTAAACATCATCGATGCGGCAGCGGCGGCGGATATGCCGAACACATCCGTATAGAAAATCAGCAGAAACGTGGCAACATTGGTCCAGTAAAAATTGAAACCCATGTCGGCCACGCCATAGCTGATTTTTTCACGCCAGCTGAGCGCAGTGTTGGCCGGCGTCGTCATGCCGACTGCAGAATCTCTTGCACCAGTGCGGCCGGCGCCTTGCGGATATCGAGCACGATGCCCGCTTCGTCGGCTTGCAGCGGCTCCAGCGTGGCGAACTGGCTGTCCAGCAGCGAGGTGGGCATGTAGTGATTGGCGCGCGCTGCCATGCGTTCTTCGATCAGCGCGCGCGAGCCGTTCAGGTGGGCAAAGCGCAGGCCCGGATCGGCGCTGCGCAGCAGGTCGCGGTAGCGTCGCTTGAGCGCCGAGCACGACAGCACCACGCCGCTCTGGCGCATGCGTGCGTCGCGGATTTCGGCATGCAGCGCCAGCAGCCACTGCGAGCGGTCGGCATCGGTCAAAGGCGTACCGGCCGACATCTTGGCAACGTTTTCATCGGAGTGATAGTCATCGCCTTCGAGAAAGGGCAGATGCAGCGCGGCCGCCAGTTGCGCACCGATGGAGCTCTTGCCGCAACCGCTGACGCCCATGACGACCCAGCTTACTTGATGTATAGATTTGTTCATACGTTCCAGGTAATGTTAGCGCTAACAGTAATGCGTCCAGTGTAAGCGATTGAATGGATTTGTAAACAATATTTCATGCTGCGGCGCAGCAGCGTCTGCGAGGTTTCCTTAAGCGCTCTCTCTCGCCATGAGAGTAAATCCCAGGTCGATCTGGCGCTGCTCTGGCTGCTCACCGCGCATCACCGTGCGCAGCAGGGTGGCGGCCTCGAAGCCGATGCGGTAGCGCGGCGTGCCGATGGTGGTCAGCGACGGATTCATCCAGGCCGAGGCTGGCAAATCGTTAAAGCCGCAGATCGCCAGTTGCGACGGCACGGCGATGCCGCGCCGCTGGCATTGGTAAATGGCGCCATGGGCCAGGTCGTCATTGCAGCAAAAGATGGCGTCGCAGTCGGGCGCCTGCGCCAGCATGCGGCCCAGCAGTTCGGCGCCGAGTGCGATGGTGGAAGGATCGGGTACCATCACTTCGAGCTTGCTGTCGGCCAGGCCGGCATCGTGCATGGCCTTGCGGTAGCCTTCGGCGCGGCGCAAAGTGCGTTCGTCGAGCTGGGCGCCGACAAAACCGATACGGCGGTGGCCCTTGTCGAGCAGGTAGCGCGTCATGGCGTGGCCAGCCTGGAATTGCGAAAAGCCGACAGTCATCTGCGCCGGATCCGTGGACATGTCCATCATCGACACCACCGGCACGCGCGAGCTGGTGAGAATCTGCTGCACGCGCTCGCTATGGCTGAGGCCGGACAGCAGCATGCCGTCCGGGCTAGATTGCAGATAGGTATGGATCAGCTTTTCCTCCTCGCGGTCGGAATAGCGGGTATTGCCGATCAAAATCTGATAGCCATCGGCGTCGAGTGCATCCTGGATGCCGGCCAGCACCTCCGTAAATACGGCGTTCGACAGCGACGGCACCAGCACGGCGATGACCTTCGATTGCGAGGAGGCGAGGGCGCGGGCGGCGCGGTTGGGCACGTAGCCGAGTTCGATGACGGCCTTGTCCACGCGGTCGCGCAGCGCTTGCGACACCATGTCGGGCTGGGTGATGGCGCGCGAGGCCGTCATGGTGGCCACGCCGGCATGTTTGGCTACCATGGCCAGGGTGATACGGCCACTCGCACGGCTGCGGACCGCAGGGGATTTCGTCATCGGACATGAAAGTAAGTGTTGATAGCGATATCATACGGTACATGGAGCAGCCAAGCCAAAAGGGAGAGCGGGCTTTTTGTGATGCCACAGCACTTTTTGCAACGTTTCACTGTTCACTTTCCCGCGCATCTCGTCCTGGAGTAAATGTTCGGTCCATTTTGGAAGTCGTTGCGAGGAAAGCATCTCTGCGCCCTCGGCACTGGTGCAGAGGTTGAGAATGTTCCAGATAGCAATCTGCGGCCGCCATATTTTCCTGTATAATGCCGCTTTGCGCCTATAGGAAATGCTATGCGTCTACTCCAAAAAGCACTCACGTTCGATGACGTGCTCCTCGTTCCCGCGTATTCGAATGTTCTGCCTGCCGATACGTCCCTCAAGACTCGCCTGACCCGTAATATCAGCCTGAACATCCCGCTGCTGTCGGCTGCGATGGATACCGTTACCGAAGGCCGGCTGGCGATCGCCATGGCGCAAGAGGGCGGCATCGGCATCATCCACAAAAACCTGCGCCCGGCCGACCAGGCCCGCGAGGTTGCCAAGGTCAAGCGTTTTGAAGCGGGCGTGCTGCGCGATCCGATCACGATCCCGCCGGACATGAAAATCCGCGACGTCATCAAGCTGACCGAGCTGCATGGCATTTCCGGTTTCCCCGTGGTCGAAGGCAAGGAAGTGGTCGGCATCATCACCAACCGCGACCTGCGCTTTGAACAGGAACTGGACGCCGAAGTGCGCGCCAAGATGACCCCGCGCGAAAAACTCGTGTACGTCAAGGACGACGAAGACCGCGACGAAGCCAAGCGCCTGATGAACAAGCACCGTCTCGAGCGCGTGCTGGTGGTCAACGACAGCTTCGAGCTGCGCGGCCTGATCACCGTAAAAGATATCCAGAAATCGACCGAACACCCGAATGCATCGAAAGATTCGCACGGCAAGCTGCTGGTGGGCGCGGCAGTCGGCGTCGGCGCCAAGGATGAAGAACGCATCGACCTGCTGGTGGCTGCCGGCGTGGACGTGCTGGTGGTCGATACCGCTCACGGCCACTCGCAAGGCATCCTCGACCGCGTAAAGTGGATCAAGACCAAGTACCCGCACGTGGACGTTATCGGTGGCAACATCGCTACCGCCGCTGCCGCCAAGGCGCTGGTGGAATACGGTGCTGACGCCGTCAAGGTCGGTATCGGCCCTGGTTCGATCTGCACCACGCGTATTGTCGCCGGTGTGGGCGTACCGCAGATCACCGCGATTTCCAACGTCGCCGAAGCACTGGAGGGCACGGGCGTGCCATGTATCGCCGACGGCGGCATCCGCTTCTCGGGCGACATTTCCAAGGCACTGGCCGCTGGCGCCTCGACCGTCATGATGGGTTCGATGTTTGCCGGTACCGAAGAAGCACCGGGCGAAGTGATCCTGTATCAGGGCCGTTCGTACAAATCGTATCGCGGCATGGGCTCGCTGGGCGCCATGTCCGACGGTTCGGCCGACCGCTACTTCCAGGACGCCACCATGAAGGCCGACAAGTTCGTGCCCGAAGGTATCGAAGGCCGCGTTGCCTACAAGGGCTCGGTGCTGGCGATCATCTTCCAGCTGGTTGGCGGCGTGCGCCAGTCCATGGGTTACTGCGGCTGCTCGACCATCGAAGAGCTGCGTAACAAGGCCGAGTTCGTCGAGATCACCTCGGCGGGCATGCGCGAATCGCATGTGCACGATGTGCAAATCACCAAGGAAGCGCCGAACTACCGTTCGGGCGACTAAGTCCTTGCAAACGCCGGCGCATTCCGCCGGCGTTTTTCCATCTTCAAACCAGTTCGTTTAGTCCAAACTCATGCACTCAAAAATCCTCATTCTCGATTTCGGCTCCCAGGTAACCCAGCTGATCGCCCGCCGCGTGCGCGATTCCGGCGTGTTCTCCGAAGTGTTCCCGTACGACGTCAGCGACGAATTCGTCCGCAACTACGGCGCCGCCGGCGTGATCCTGTCGGGCAGCCACAGCTCCACGCTGGAAGGCGACGCCCCGCGCGCGCCGGACGCCGTGTTCGAACTGGGTGTGCCGGTGCTGGGCATCTGCTACGGCATGCAGACCATGGCCGCGCAGCTCGGTGGCAAGGTCGAGAACGGCCTGGTGCGCGAGTTCGGCTACGCCGAAGTGCGCGCGCGCAGCCACACCAAGCTGCTCGACGGCATCAACGACTTCGTCACCGACGAAGGCCACGGCATGCTCAAGGTCTGGATGAGCCACGGCGACAAGGTGCTGGAAATGCCGCCCGGCTTCGTCCTGATGGGCAACACCCCAAGCTGCCCGATCGCCGCCATGGCCAACGAAGAAAAGCAATTCTATGGCGTGCAGTGGCACCCGGAAGTCACCCACACGGTGCAGGGCAAGGCCATGCTGGGCCGCTTCGTGCACGAAATCTGCGGCTGCAAGTCAGACTGGAACATGCCCGACTACATCAGCGAAGCCGTGGAAAAAATCCGCGCGCAAGTGGGCAGCGATGAAGTCATTCTCGGCCTGTCCGGCGGCGTTGATTCGTCGGTGGCAGCCGCACTGATCCACCGCGCCATCGGCGACCAACTGACCTGCGTATTCGTCGACCACGGCCTGCTGCGCCTGGACGAAGGCAAGATGGTGATGGACATGTTCGCCAAGAATCTCGGCGTAAAAGTGATCCGCATCGACGCCGAAGACCAGTTCATGGGCCACCTGGCCGGCGTCAGCGATCCCGAGCAGAAGCGCAAGATCATCGGCCGCGAATTCGTCGAAGTGTTCAACGCCGAATCGGGCAAGCTGGTCAACGCCAAATGGCTGGCCCAAGGCACGATCTACCCGGACGTGATCGAGTCGGCCGGCAAGGGTAAAAAAGGCCAGACCATCAAGAGTCACCACAACGTCGGCGGCCTGCCAGAGCACATGAAGCTGTCGCTGCTGGAACCGCTGCGCGAACTGTTCAAGGACGAAGTACGCAAGCTCGGCGTAGCGCTGGGTCTGCCGCATGACATGGTGTATCGCCACCCGTTCCCGGGCCCAGGCCTCGGTGTGCGCATCCTCGGCGAAGTCAAAAAAGACTACGCCGACCTGCTGCGCCGCGCCGACGCGATCTTTATCGAAGAACTGCGCAATACGCCGTACGAATTCGTCGCCGGCCAGGCGGTTGATCCCGATGCACTGCCGGCCAACTGGTACGAAGCGACCTCGCAGGCGTTTGCCGTGTTCCTGCCGGTGAAGTCGGTGGGCGTGATGGGCGATGGCCGCACCTACGAATACGTGGTGGCGCTGCGCGCGGTGCAGACGCAGGACTTCATGACGGCGCACTGGGCGCATCTGCCACATGCCTTGCTGGGCAAGGTCAGCAATCGCATCATCAATGAAGTTCGCGGTATCAATCGCGTGGTTTATGATATTTCCGGGAAGCCGCCTGCGACGATTGAGTGGGAATGATTTCCTAGTCGGCACAGGCAGGCAAACGCTGGCAAGCTGATCTTTATAAGCCCCTGATTTTCAGGGGCTTTTTTTATTTTGGTTCGCAAAGTCAGGCAGCCTCTGGAATTCCCAAGCACCGAAATCTGATGGTACAACTGATGGTATCGGCAAGAGGTTGTTCGCAAGTTGTGTGAGCGTATTGTTGCGCGCAATGCGCCAGCCGTGGCCGTCCATGCACGCGAGATCGTATTGCAAGTGTTTAGATACGCGGACGCGAACGGCGAGCGTCACGCGAATCCGGCGGAATCGGTAAGGCCAGCTTATCATCGATTTGATGGCAATGATGCCGGTGGCTAGCGGCGCGCTGTGTAAATCGCGAGGGGGAACGCAGGAGCAGATCGCGATGCTATGGCTGCTGACGTGGACGAGCAGGAAGTCGAAGAGGGAACGATGCGCGGGGACCACGCAGCAGTAGGGTTTGTTCGCGGCAGAAGACCGATCATGCTAAGCCGTAAAGTGACAATGATCTGGATCGAGCACACCATCGATGCTGTTTCAGCAACCGGGGAATACTCTCCCTAAACAATTGATGATCGCGCCTGGTGATCGGCATGTGCCTTGGTTTCCTCTGGCGGCACGCAGCAGCGCGGCTGCTGCGAGCACTTTTGGACACCGGGAAAGGGGAGGTGGGCGCTTTCGCCTGCCAGGATAAGCCTGCGCGTCACTTCTTCAGCAGCTGGCGCAATTCGGGAATGTCGATACGCGATGGTCCAAACACTTCGGCTTCTGTTCCCGGCTTGATCGGCTTGGTATTGAGGGTAACGTGCAGCACGCCATCTATTGGCACAAAGTCGTTGGGGTGCGGTACGTGGGCCGCAACCATTTTTGCGCGGTGGAGCGCAGCAGCAATCTCGTAGGAGATCGCGGTTGCCGGTTCTGGCGGTACTTTTTTGACGATGCTCATGGCACATCCTCCATCAAGGCGGTGTACAGGTAGTTTAGCAGAATAGACCAACTGCGACTGTTGGCGGCCAGTTGGAAAAACATGGTGCGGCCGCTGCCATGTTCCTCCCACCAGCCTGGTGCGTTTTTGCGTACGTCCTGGACGGTAGCGGCGCCCGTCAGGGTGCGGTGGGGAAAACGGTCCAGTTCGACGCGAGCAACCTCGGCATCGAAGCCGAACCTGGGCCAGATGGCATAGCCGATGAAATCATCTTCGCTGGTCTCGTGCAGCGGACCGCTGCCGGCAGCCAGCAGACTGATGTGCTGAAACCCCAGGCGGTAGGCGGCGATGGCCATCAAGCCGAAGGCTATCGATGTGACGCGCGCTGGCGCTTGCGGTGCAAGCATGATGTTGCGAATGTAGACAGCGTCGATCCACATGGCCGGACCACTTTGACTGCGATAGACAACCACGCTGTTGTGCTGGCCATTTTGAATAAAGACATTGCTGTAGTGGATATCGACGCCTGCGGGGGCGTCCGAGAGGTCATCAATGCGGGTCGCCGTGACCATGGAGCCGTCAGGGATCATGCACAGCCGCCCGGTAGTGGCGGCATCGAGCCGCAGTGGCGGGCCTTCCGTGTGATGAATGTTCAATTCCGTCAACGGTTTACCGTAACCGTCGTACAGCCTGCCCTGGAAGTAGGCCTGCGCAATAGGATGCGTCAACAGCATGGCTTCGAGCCGCATGAGGCTGCGTACATTGAATGTTGAGGCAATATTCATGTCCCATCGTGCGCGCGCGTGAACGGGATGTATTGTGCTGGATCAAAGGCGAGATTGTAGTACCGGATAAGGACTTCACATTTTCCTCAGGTCATCGAAACGTCTCACGCAGCGCGCGCGACATCCTCAACCGACTGAACGAAATCTCGTTCAACTCGCCGTTGTTGAAGGAGCTGCGAATGATCGCATTATTGCGTCAAAGTATGGCCCCCGAAGCCGGCAGTGACGAGAGCGACCTGGAAACTTATAGGTGGGCCAAGATGCGCATTCATCGCCTCACCAGTGATCGCATGGCTGAGCTGGGATCACACCTTGCGAGACAGCGTCGATTCCGGCGCTAATGCGGCTGTTCTACCCGCGCTCAGCGTCGCAAATTTGGTCGGCTTCGGCGCAGTCGTGGCGGCGTTGCCAGCTTTCGCGCTGGTGCGTAGTTTGAAGGCAATAAAGAAGCCACTCAATCTGCCTCGCCCCACCTGTTCAGGCGTTCATCAAGCCAGTTTGAATCTCGCTGCAGCATCAGCCAGGTGTTTAGATAGTTGAGGAAGTCGCCGTCGCCTTTGCGTATCGCAAACGCGGTGTGAGTAACTGCCAGCGGTTTGGATAGGGGTAATGTTAATCTTCCGCCCGACTTGCCAACCAGTGCGCCAGGAGATATTGCCGGCACCAAGGCTGCATGCGCTTTGCCCTCAAGTACTGGACTCAGCTGGTCTGAGTCACCATCCACTTCGATGATGCGGGCCTTTGGAAACAGGCGCGCCGCGAGTTCCGACTGCGGCGTGTTAGCGAACACGGCGATCGTTATATCTGCTCGATCAAAGTCCGCCTGCTTGTTCTTTTCGCTCATTTTCTGTCCAGCTACCAGATAAACCCCTTCGGAAGCCGTTGGGGTGCTGAAGTTGACCACCAAGGCACGAGTGCTGGTGACCCACAACCCGGATGCGACCAGATCGTACTCGCCATTTTGAAGACCGGTGATTAACGACGGCCACGAGGTTTCTATGAACTGCGCAGTGACACCCATGTCGCGCGCAAGGCGATTACCGAGGTCGATGCTATAGCCCGTCAGTTTGCCATCGACATCATGCTGAACCATCGGAGCGGTCGGCGCTACGCCGATTCGCAAGACGCCGCGCAGACGTACCGTTGCTAAAGTATCAGGCGACAGCGGGCGATAAATGGCGCTGGTATCGGGCAAGGCCGACGCGGCGTGGGCGACGTTGGTTAGTGCCAGTGCGGGCACCAGAACGCATACGATCATGCGCAGAAGTGAATTGAAAAGCATGAGTGCTCCTGAAGATAACGCTGGAAAATCAGTAGCCACCGCTGACACGTTGGAAGGTCAACTGGTGAGATGGGTCCGCCTGATCGACCGCCTGGAAACCGTTGCCAGCCGGCTGGATGCGGAACGTGAAATGGCCCACCGTCAAAAGATCACCGCGCATGCTTCCTGTGATGGACTCGCCACGTGCGCGTGCGCTGACCGCGCCGCCAGGTTGCACGTTGATCTCGACCATGGTGCGCTGCTGCTGGTCAAAAGCGCTGAAGCTACCAACCGACCAGGGCTGGATGTCCTGCTGCTCTTGATGCTCCTGTCTCTGCTGATTATTTTTGGCTGCCAAGGCGGCAATCAATGCCAGGCCGATGACTCCAGCGGCCACAGCGGCATGTTTGTCGCTCTTGCTGTCGCGGCCCACTCTGAACTCCGCTGAACAGCCGCGATCGACCCACACGCCGCGATTATCGTAGCCCCAGCTACGGCCTTCCCGGCAATCTCCACGTGATAACTCGCGGGTGAGTTCGACCTTTCCGTCAGTATCGACACGACAGTAGTTATAGCGTCCATGCCGGCTTTCACATGTCACAGTATCGGATGCAATGGCGACTCTCGGACCGGCCATCAGAGCTCCGATCAATAGTACACAGACAGTGCGGCGGTAGAAGCTCATGACTAATCCTGATAAGGGGCGCAATGCATGCATTAATTGCAAGAATACCAG
>JBEVNE010000074.1:0-5922 GCA_040508275.1 Duganella sp. | reverse complement strand
GGTGGCAAGCTCAGCGAGGCATCCATCGACAGCGCGCGGGCGCCGCACAGGCTGGCCACGGGGCCGGGCGCCACGCCGTCGAGCATGATGCGGTAACCGGCGTCGGCCAGGCTCGCCAGCTTTTTTTGCACCGCGGCGTCGCTGCACACGGCAGCGGGCACGCGCAGGATGACGCGGTTGGGCGGCAGGCTGGCAAGATGCGAAGATTCCAGCTGTGACGGCGCCGGCAGCGGCACGATCAGGTCGAGCGGCGCCAGCGTATCGAACAGGTCCGGTGTTTTCAGCAGCGTCAGCGCGGCCTGGAACGGATCGGAACTGTCCGCTGCCGGGATGAGCGCCAACGCCACCCAGGCGTAGCGGGTGTCGGAGACTGCTTGCAATTCCGCGAGGGGAAATGGCTTATTGTCAGGCGCGGACATCAAATTCTCTGTAGTAGTTGAACGCGCTTGTTACGTACCCTGTGTGTTGTGCCATATGACATGTAATGCAGTACCGTATGGGAAAACATTTATTTTTTTATACAATTGCAATTTCCTAAGTCTTCAGAAATATAGCAGATATTGCTGCTGAAACACGAAATATTAGGAATAGCTTAATAGTATTAGGCTAGTGACTCTATTTTGTTGCACACGTACAAAAACGGGCGCGTGCGCACGATTGAATTGCTGATGGGGGCGTGGTAGAGGGTGGCGCTTATTGCGCGTGCTGCACGGCGAAGCGGATCAGTTCGGCCTGGCCTTCGATGCCCAGCTTGCGCTTGATGTTGAGGCGGTGGGTTTCCACGGTGCGTACCGACAGGTCGAGCGCGCGGGCGATCTGCTTGTTCGATTCGCCGTTGGCGATGTGGCGCAGTACTTCCTGTTCACGCGTGGTCAGCTGGTTGTCCTGGGTATGGGGCTGGGCCAGCTGGCGCGCCAGCGCAGCGCTGTAGTAAATACCGCCCGACATCACCGTTTCAATCGCCACCACAATGTCCTTGCCCGGCGCATCCTTGAGCACATAACCGCGCGCGCCGGCCTGGATGGCCTGCGATACGTATTCAAGCTTGTCGTGCATGGAGAGGATCAGCACGGCAATGTGGGGAAATGCCTGCTTGAACTGGGCGGTGGCTTCGATGCCATTGGTGCCGCGCATATTAATGTCCATCAGCACCAGGTCCACCGGGTGGCGCGCCGCCTGTTCCAGCGCTTCGGCGGCACCGCCGGCTTCGGCCACTACTTCAAATTGCGCCATGGCTTCCAGCCGCGCGCGCAAGCCGTCGCGCACCAGCGGGTGGTCGTCAACCAGCAGAATTTTGATTGTTGTCGTCATGGTGTTATTCAGCGTTCTTCAGTGTTACTCAGTGTTGTTGCGGGCAAACGCGGTGAGGATGGTGCCGCTGCCGGAGGATTCAATTCCAAAACGCCCGCCGATGGCGTCGATACGTTCCATCATATTACGCAGGCCTATGCCGTGCTTGGGATGGGAGGCGATGCCTTCGGCGTCGAAACCGCCGCCGTCGTCGCAGATGCGCAGGGTCACGCCGCCGCCCTCGCCCACCAGGCTGATATCGATACGCCGGGCGCCGGCATGGCGTTCGATATTGGTCAGCGCTTCCTGGGCCACGCGGAACAGCACGGTATTCACCACGTCGGACAGGGCATCGACCACGCCGCTAGTGTCAAAGTGTACCGGGGTTCCCGAACTGAGTGTGTACTCCTGGCCCAGGTGGTGCAGCGCGGCCGCCAGGCCCAGGTCGTCGAGGATGGCCGGGCGCAGATTGTGCGAAATGCGGCGTACCTCGCCCATGACGTTGCTGAGCTGGCCGGCAGCGTGCTCGAACACGGCCAGCGCAGCCTGCTGCTGCGCCGGCTTGGGCGAGGCCAGCCGTATCATGCCCGCTTCAATCTGCAGCTTGATCGACACCAGCCACTGGCTGATGCCGTCATGCAAATCCCGCGACAGGCGCGCCCGTTCTTCCTCCTGCGACTCCACCACGCGCTGGGCCAGCACCTTGAGCTTGGCGTCGGCCACGCGGTGTTCGCTGACATTGAGCACCAGCCCGGCGCCGGCCACCAGCAGCGCGGCGGCAATCGCAATGGCGGCAATCCACAGCATGGTGTTCTGGATATTGCCCGACTGCTGGGCGTCGATCTGCGCCAGCGCGCGGTCCACATCGTCCAGGTACAAGCCGGTACCCATCATCCAGCCCCAGCGCGGCAGTGCAATCACGTAGCCGAGCTTGGCAACGGCCTTTTGCGTTGAGGGTTTGACCCACATGTAGCGCTCCAGGCCGCCGCCGTTGCGGGCCCGTTCGAGCAGGTTGCGGATGGTCGGCCGGCCCAGTTGGTCGCGCAAGCCGTAGAGATTCTGGCCCACCAGCTCGGGCTGGCGCGGATGCATCAGGGCCCGGCCTTCCATATCGTATAAAAAGAAATAGCCATCGTCGCCATAGCTGAGCGACTCGAGGATGCGCTTGGCCTCGTTGCGGGTGGCTTCGTCGTTGCGGCCCGAGTTGTACAGGTGCGAAATCGAATGGTTGGCCAGCGCGACATAGTGGCGCAGCTCGGCTTCCTTGCTGCTCAGGTAAGCCTGCTGGATGGTGTCACGTTGCTGCTGAGCAAGTAGCGCCGACTGGTGCTGCACCGCCAGCGCAATCGCACACAGGGCCAGAATCAGCGGCGTGATGGCCAGAAAAATGACTTTTTGCCGCAACTTCATTGAAGAATTTCCATTCGTACATGTTAAACATCCAATGGCGGCGATTTTACGCTGCCTGCGGCTTGCTCCCCTACGTAGTTATACGCAACACGTCTGCGTAATCGTGCGCTTGCCTCAATTATGCAATTCATGAATACTCCCCATAAGCTGCCACGATGCCGGATTGGCAAGAGCAGACTCATTCCTTGGAGAAAGCATGACAACAATACCGAATGCTCCCCAGACCCTGGCTGCCAAGCTGGGCTGGGCTGTTGTGGCACTATTGGGCGCGTCCGCACTGGGCGTGGTCGCCCTCAAGCGCGGCGAGTCGATCAATGCCATCTGGATCGTGATCGCGGCAGTCTGCGTCTACCTGATCGCTTACCGCTATTACAGCCTGTACATCGCCAAGCATGTGCTGGGCCTGGACGCACGCCGGCTCACGCCCGCCAACCGACTGAACGACGGCCTCGACTACGTCCCGACCAATAAAAACGTGCTGTTCGGTCACCACTTTGCCGCGATTGCCGGCGCCGGCCCGCTGGTCGGCCCGGTGCTCGCCGCGCAAATGGGCTACCTGCCCGGCATGCTGTGGATCCTCGCCGGCGTGGTGTTTGCCGGCGCCGTGCAGGACTTTATCATCCTGTTCATTTCCACCCGCCGCGACGGCCGCTCGCTGGGCGACCTGATCAAGTCCGAACTGGGCCAGGTGCCCGGCATGATCGCGCTGCTGGGCACGTTCATGATCATGGTCATCATCCTGGCGGTGCTGGCGCTGATCGTGGTCAAGGCGCTCACGCACTCGCCGTGGGGCAGCTTCACGGTGATCGCCACCATTCCGATTGCGCTGTTCATGGGCGTGTACTCGCGCTATATCCGCGTGGGCCGCATCGGTGAAGTGTCGATCATCGGCTTTGTGCTGCTGATGGCGGCCATTTTCGGCGGCCAGTACGTGCAGGAACACCCGAGCTGGGGCCATCTGTTCGACTTTACCGGCACCGAACTGACCTGGATGCTGATCGGCTACGGTTTTGTGGCTTCCGTGCTGCCGGTCTGGCTGCTGCTGGCGCCGCGCGACTACCTGTCCACCTTCCTCAAGATCGGCACCATCGTCGGCCTGGCGCTGGGCATCATCATCGTCGCGCCGCATCTGAAAATGCCGGCCATCACCCAGTTTATAGACGGTACCGGTCCTGTCTGGTCGGGCAATATGTTCCCCTTCCTGTTCATCACCATCGCTTGCGGCGCCGTGTCCGGCTTCCACGCGCTGATCTCGTCGGGCACCACGCCCAAGATGATCGAAAACGAAACCCATGCGCGCTACATCGGTTATGGCGCCATGCTGATGGAATCGTTCGTCGCCATCATGGCGCTGATCGCCGCCTCGACCATCGATCCCGGCATCTACTTCGCCATGAACAGCCCGGCCGCGCTGATCGGCACCACCGCCGAGTCCGCCGCACAGACGATCTCGCAGTGGGGCTTCCACATCACGCCTGAAATGCTGACGCAAACGGCCAAGGACGTCGGCGAGCACACCATCATCTCGCGCGCCGGCGGCGCCCCTACGCTGGCGGTCGGCATGGCCCATATCCTGTCGAGCGTGATGGGTGGCCAGGCCATGATGGCGTTCTGGTACCACTTTGCCATCCTGTTCGAGGCGCTGTTCATCCTCACCGCCGTCGATGCCGGCACCCGCGCCGGCCGCTTCATGCTGCAGGATTTGCTGGGCGCTTTCGTACCGGCCATGAAGCAAACCGAAAACACCTTCGCCAACCTGGTCGCCACCGGCCTGTGCGTGGCCGCCTGGGGTTACTTCCTGTACCAGGGCGTGGTCGATCCGCTGGGCGGCATCAACACCCTGTGGCCGCTGTTCGGTATCGCCAACCAGATGCTGGCGGCGATTGCGCTGATGCTGGGCACCTGCGTGCTGTTCAAGATGAAGCGCGGCCAGTATGCGTGGGTGACGATCGTGCCGACCATCTGGCTGCTGCTGTGCACGCTGACCGCTGGCTGGCAAAAAATGTTCCACGCCGATCCGAAAATCGGCTTCCTGGCTCACGCCGCCAAATACCAGGCTGCACTGGCGGAAGAAAAAGTGCTGGCGCCAGCCAAATCGCTGGGGCAGATGAAGCAGGTGATCTTCAACGATTACCTCAATGCCGGTCTGGCAGGCTTCTTCGTGATCGTGGTGCTGACCATCCTGGTATTCGGTATCCGCACCGTGCTGCGCGCGCGCGCCAGCAGTGTGCCGACGGCCAACGAAAGCCCGCTGGTGCTGGCGCCCACCATGGCCAAGGCGCCATAATGCTGGGCGAAATCGCCAAAGCCGGCCGCTATCTCGGTCAGAGCATGCGCCTGATGATGGGCCTGCCTGACTACGATACCTACGTGAGCCACCGGGAAACCACCCATCCCGGCGAGCCGGTCATGACGTACGAGGAATTCTTCCGCGAACGCCAGGAGGCCCGCTACGGCGGTGCCGGCAAGCGTGGAGGTTGCTGCTAGAGACAACAGCCGGTTCAGATGAACCGGCTGTTTTTTTTCATCGCTCCGGGAACTTATTTGATGGCTGAGCCGTCAAAGTTTGTTCAGCCGCATAGACGGCCGTTTCCGGGAGACGTATGGACCACCCTGCCCCATTCTCGTATGCGCACGCCTTTGCCCGTAACATCGGCTGGGTGTCCCATGCCGAGCAAGCCATATTGCGCGACAAGCGCGTTGCCATCGCCGGCCTGGGCGGTGTTGGCGGTGTCCACCTGCTGACTTTGGCACGGCTGGGCATCGGTCACTTTCATGTGGCCGATTTCGACACCTTCGATATCGCCAATTTCAACCGGCAGGTGGGCGCCACCGTTTCCACGCTGGGCCAGCCCAAGGCCGAGGTGCTGGTGCGCATGGCGCGCGACATCAATCCGCAGGTGCAGATCACCAGTTTCACCGACGGTGTGCACGAAGGCAACCTCGGGCCCTTCCTCGACCAGGTCGATCTCTACCTCGACGGCCTCGATTTTTTTGCCTTTGCCGCGCGCCAGGCCACCTTTGCCGCCTGCGCCGCGCGCCATATTCCCGCCACTACGGCGGCGCCGCTGGGCATGGGCACGGCCGTACTCAACTTCCTGCCGGGCCAGATGACGTTCGAGGAATACTTTTGCTGGGGCCAGTTGCCGGACCGCGAAAAGGCGCTGCGCTTCCTGGTGGGCCTGGCGCCGGCGGCGCTGCATGGCGACTACCTGGTCGATC
>JBEVNE010000054.1:0-9194 GCA_040508275.1 Duganella sp. | reverse complement strand
CGACAGCGTGCGCCGCGCCGCGCGCGCCAATGTGGCCAGCAGGGCGGCGTGGCGCGTGGATTGCAGGCCGCACCAGAAGTCGTACATGGCGCGCGAAGACAGCCAGTCGCGCTGCGCCTGCGGATCGGGCAGGTGATGGATGATGGCGGCGGCAATGGCGCCGCCGCAGCTGGCCAGGATCAGGTCCGGCGCCTTGCCCGCCTTGCGCAGCGCCGCATACATGCCGATGTAAATGCCAAAGCGGAAGCCGCCGCCGCCCATGATCATGCAGCGCTGGTAGGGCGCGGTCATGGCTGGCCGGCCTCGTCCTCGGGCCAGTCGTGCAGCATCTGTTCGAGCCGGGCGAGTTCCTGCTGATCGACCAGTTTGCTGCCGGTGAACATGGTGACCGGCAGCGGCGTCTCCAGTTCCATCACGCGGCTGCCAAAGTCGTGGGCAAAAGCGGCCAGCGTGCCGACCTTGTCGAGCCGGGCGCTGTAGACATTGATGCCGTGCACCGTGTGGAGGGCGATCATCTGCTTGTCGAGCATGCGGTCCAGGGTTTTGCGGGTGGAGGAAAACGACCACTCCAGTTCTTCGACGGCAGCGTCATGGATTTCGCGCGCGCTCAGCGGATGCTGCTTCCACAGCGCCTTGAGCAGCGTCAGCTCGGTGACGGAGGGGATAGCAAATGGTGGTGGCATGGTATTCCTTTAGGCGACCGGTATATTTTGCGACATTTGTCGCACGCCTGTCAATCGCCGGATTAAATTTTGTAAATTGCCATACATCAATGTTTTATATGCTATGATTAAGTAAATACTAATTAAAAACGTGCGCATCCATGGCAGTGCACGTTGCATCAATGATGGCGGGAGTTGCGCAGCTGTGGATATTCATTCCGACGATCTGAAAACCTTTATCACCGTAATCGACAGCGGCAGTCTGAGCGCCGCATCGGTCCACCTGGGGCAAACCACCTCGGGCGTGAGCCGTGCGCTGTCGCGGCTGGAGGACAAGCTGGGCGCCTCGCTGCTCACACGCACCACGCGCCGCATGGAACTCACCGAGGAAGGCCAGCTGTTCCTGAGCCGTGCACGCGCCATTCTCGCAGCCATGGAAGAAGCCGAGGAAACCATCCGTATCCGCCGTCAGAAGCCGGCTGGCCGTCTGAGCGTGGATGCTGCGGCGCCCTTCATGCTGCATTGCGTGGTGCCGCACGTGGCCGAGTTTCGCGCACTGTATCCCGATATTCGTCTTGAGTTGCGCAGCAACGAGCTGATCGCCGACCTGCACGAGCACCGCACCGATGTCGCCATCCGCCTTGGGCCGTCCCATGATGCGACCCTGCATGCGCGGACGCTCGGCGCCAGCGCGCTGCATGTGCTGGCCAGTCCCGATTATCTGGCGCGACACGGCGCTCCGGCCAGCCCCGAGGCGCTGTCCGGCCACACGCTGATCGGCCATGCAGCGGCGGGGGCAGACACCCACTGGCCGCTCCAGCATGCCACCGGCAGCAGCCTGCCGGTTACGCCGGCGATGACCGCCACCAGCGGCGAAACCGTGCGCCAGCTGGCGCTGGCAGGGCAGGGCGTGGTCTGCCTGGCGGACTTCATCGCCCGCGCCGACCTGGCCGCCGGGCGGCTGGTCAGGCTGCTGCCATCGTACGATACCGGCTACCGCCAGACTATCCATGCGCTCTACTATCGCAATACCCCGCTGGCCCAGCGCATCCACTGCTTCCTCGAATTCCTCCAGCACAAACTGTGAGTGTGCGGCACCGAACAGAGTCTCCGCCGCACCTGTCCTATACTTGCGGCGCGTGTCTGGAGCGCATGTCACCATGCCCGCTCGGCAGCAGGTAAGCCGGTAGCCTCAAGTACCGGCACCAGACATTTTTCGCACGATTCGTCTTTGCGATTTCCCTCCTGCGGCGTCCACCGACGCTGCGCCACTCACCTGTCATTTTCCGTCATTCACCGAATAGCAGTTTCCCCGCCAGCCATTGCCCGGTATTGTGGCGGTCATAGCGATCAGGGGAAACGATATGAACGTACATACCGCGTATAAATGGCGACAACAACTGGTGTGGGGCCTGGCCCTGATCGCCATCGGCTGTGCCGTGTTGCTCGAGAGGGCCGGCATCATCGATCTCGACCTGCGGCTGAGCGACTTGTGGCGCTACTGGCCATGGCTGCTGGTCATCGGCGGCATCACCCAGATCATTCCACCAACCACGCCGTCGTATCTGCTCAGCGGCGCCTGGAGCATTTTCTTTGCCGGCTGGTGGTATGTATCGTTCAACCGCATCTGGGGCTGGGGCTTCGGCGACACCTGGCCGGCGCTGATAGTCGCCTGCGGCATCGGCTTGCTGCTGCGCCCTTTGCTTGACAATATCTTCGCTGCACACAAGGAGCAACCATGAAATCGATCCGTCAAGCCAATCCCAAGGCGCAAATGGTGCTCGGCCTGGCGGTCGTGCTGCTCGGCCTGCTGTTCCTGGTCGATAACCTGGGCTGGATAGATCTCGATGTGCGGCGCCTGCTGTGGCCTGCCGTGCTGCTGTTTGCCGGTGTGCTCAAGCTCACCCAGACCCGCACCCAGACCGGTAACGTGGTCGGCGTGGTACTGGTGGCCGTCGGCAGCATCGGTGTGTTGCGCGGTATCGGCTTTCTCGATTTCGACTGGCGCGACATCTGGCCGCTGGTGATGATCGCGGCCGGTATTGGCATCGTCTACAAGGCCAGTGCTGCCAGCAATGCGCGCCATGGCGACAGCCACGCCAGTCCTGCCAGCCACACCGCCTTCAAGGATGACAGCGCAATGCCGGGCGAGCCGTCCGCTGCGCAGGCAGCCTTCAGCGCGCAGGTAAAGTCGGGCGGTGCCGAGGGTGAGGAACGGCTGGTCAACGTCACCTCGGTGATGGGCGCCTCCAACCGCCGCGTCAGCACGCCCGATTTTCGCGGTGGCGAAGTCACCGCGATTCTCGGCAGTTCCGACCTCGATCTGCGCCAGGCCTCTATCGAAGGTGAAGCCGTGCTCAATGTGTTTTCCTTCCTGGGCGGGATTACCATCAAGGTGCCGGTGGATTGGGTGATTGTGATGGAGGGCACGGCCATTCTTGGCGGTTACGAAGAAAAAACCGCACCGCCGAGCGGCAACCAGAAGCGCCTGATCGTGCGCGGCTACGCCATCCTCGGCGGGCTGGAAGTGCGCAACTAGTATGCAATCAGTGCGCCATTGAGCTGTCCACCCATGTCCGATACCGTATCGAGCCGCCGCAGCGCCGTCATTTACATGCTGGTGTGGCTGTTCTTTGGCGTGGCGCTGGGCAGCGTGATTTCGCTGACCAGCGATACCGCGCTGGTCAACGCCCTGCTGTTCGCCATCCCGATGAGCATGGTGTACGCGTTTGTGGCCGGCTATTCGGCATACTTTATCTGCCGCGCCTATCCGCTCGGTGTGCGCCGGCCCGGCGCCACGGGGGTCGTGCTGATGTCGTCGGCGGCGGTGTCGTCGGCACTGTGGCTGCAGCTCGGCTATCTGTGGAACGCGCTGACCTTGCTGCCAGCGCTCGATTGGGCGGGCGTGGTCATCACCCCGCAGATGGCGGCGCTGATCGTCGGCCTCGGCATACTGCTGTACGGCTTTGCGGCGGCGGTGCACTACCTGGTGATCGAATTCGTGCGCGCCCGCTCGGCCGAGCGGCGCGAGCTCGAATCGATGCTGATGGCGCAGGAAGCCGAGCTGCGCATGCTGCGCACCCAGATCGATCCGCACTTCCTGTTCAACAGCCTCAATTCGATCAGCGCGCTGACGTCGGTGGACCCTGGCGCGGCACGCCGCATGACGCTGGAACTGGCCAGTTTTTTTCGCCAGAGCCTGGGCATGGAAGCGCATACCATGGTCACGCTGGAGCA
Source organism: Duganella sp. (assembly GCA_040508275.1). Lineage (GTDB taxonomy): Bacteria > Pseudomonadota > Gammaproteobacteria > Burkholderiales > Burkholderiaceae_D > Rugamonas. Next base: position 5,295 of record JBEVNE010000054.1, on the reverse strand, counting down.
GGAGCTGGTGCTGATCCGGCATTTTCTGGCCATCGAGCAGGTGCGCTTTGGCGAGCGGCTGCAGTTCGAGCTGTCCGTCACGCTGGAGGCGGGCGCCTGCCTGGTGCCGCCGATGATCATCCAGCCGCTGGTGGAAAACGCCGTCAAGCATGGCCTGTGCCATTTGCCCGAGGGCGGCGCCGTGCGCATCGTGGCCCGGCGCGCCGGTTCGCTGCTGCAGATATCGGTCGATAATCCGGTCGATGCCGACATGCTTCCGGCTGCCCGTCAGCGTTCGGGTAGCAGTAGCGGTAGCAGTGGCAGCAGCGGCATCGGCCTGGCCAACGTACGCCAGCGCCTGGCCGGCGCCTACAAGCACGAGGCCAGCGTGCAGTGGGGGCTACAGGGCCATCAATTCAAAGTGGACATCGCCATACCGGCGCAGACCGCCGCAGACAGGGAATAAAGCATGCGTATCATAATTGTCGACGATGAAATGCTGGCGCGCGCCGTGGTGCGCGAATACCTGGCGCAGCATGCCGATGTGGACATCGTCGCCGAATGCGCGAATGGCTTCGAGGCGGTCAAGGCGATTGCCGAACTGGCGCCCGATCTGGTGCTGCTCGACATACAAATGCCCAAGCTCGACGGCTTTGAAGTGGCCGAACTGGCCGGCAGCAAAACCCGCTACATCTTTGCCACTGCGTTTGACCAGTATGCAATCAAGGCGTTCGAATTCCATGCACTCGACTACCTGCTCAAGCCATTCAGCCAGCAGCGTTTCGACCAGGCGCTGGCCCATGCGCGCGCCAGCCTGGCGCAGGGACCGGCGCAGGGCGCAGTCCAGGAAGCGGCGCTTGAACAACTGGTGCGCGAGGCGGCGGCGCGTCACAAGCCTGTGGGCCGGGTGCTGATACGCGATGGCGCCAGGGTGCACGTGATTCACAGCGAGCGCATCGACTACATCGAGGCGCAGGACGACTATGTGCAGATCCGTGCCGACGGCAAGTCCTACCTGAAAAACCAGCGCCTGACGGAGCTCGAAGGACAGCTCGACAGCACGCAGTTCCTGCGCATTCACCGCTCCTGGATCGTCAACATCGGCTGCATCGAGCGCATCGAGCAAGCCACGCGGGACAGCCACGTCGCCATCCTCAAGGATGGCAGCAGGCTGCCCGTCAGCCGCAGCGGCTATCAGAAAATCCGCGCGGTGCTGCAGTAGCCGCCGTTATGCGACAGTAAAACGGGCGACGGTGGAGCGCAGCTGGTGCGCCTGTTCCGCCAGCGCCTGCGCCGCTGCCGTGGCCTGTTCCACCAGGGCGGCGTTCTGCTGGGTGACCTGGTCCATCTCGGCCACGGCGGTGTTGATTTGCTCGATGCCGGCCGACTGCTCCAGCGAGGCGTTGACGATTTCCGTCATGATGCCCTGTACCCGCTCGACCGAGCCGACGATTGCGCTCATGGTATTGCCGGCTTCGTGCACCGCCTGCTCGCCACCGTCGATGTAACCGACCGAGCGCATGATCAGCGTTCGGATTTCCTGTGCCGAGGTGGCGCTGCGCTGCGCCAGGTTGCGCACTTCGCTGGCGACCACGGCAAAGCCGCGGCCCTGTTCACCGGCGCGCGCCGCTTCCACGGCGGCGTTCAAGGCAAGGATATTGGTCTGGAAGGCGATGCCCTCGATGGTGGTGATGATGTCGGTCATCTGCGCCGAGCCCTGGGAGATATGGCGCATGGTCGTCACCACGCGGTCGACCACGGCGCTGCCGCCGCTGGCCACGCTGGCGGCGTCGTTGGCGACGGTGCGGCCCTGCACGGCGTTGTCGCTGTTCTGGCGGATGGTCGAGGTCATCTCTTCCATGCTCGATGCGGTTTCCTCCAGCGAGGACGCCTGTTCTTCGGTGCGCTGCGACAGGTCGGTATTGCCGTCGGCGATTTCGGAAGCTGCCGCGGCAATGGTGTCGGCCGAACCCTTGATGTCGGCGACCATGGTGTTCAGTTGGGAACGCATGGCCTCTAACGACGCCATCAGGCTGTCGCTATCGCCGTGCTGCTGCGCCACCCTGACGGCCAGGTTGCCTGCGGCGATCTGGCGTGCCACTTCCTGTGCTTCCGCGGGATCGCCGCCCAGCTGCTTGAGGATACTGCGGGTGATGGCAAACGCCACGCCCACGCTCAGGGCGATGGCCAGTGCCGTCAGCGCCAGGATGGTGGTGCGCGCTGCGGCGTTGCTGACATCAGCCGCCTTGCCCGCTTCGTCGTTGATACTGCTTTCCAGTTCCGCCAGCGCCACGGCGGTCTTGAGCCAATCGCGCTGGAGTGGGCGCACATCGCGCAGCAAGACCTCGGTGGCTTGCTCCTGCTGATTGGCGATGCCGAGTTCCGTCAGGCGCTGAAAGTGCGGGCGGATGGCGGTGTCCAAGCGTTTCAGTTCTTCATACAGACGCTTTTCCTCGGGGCTGATATCGCCCTCGGCGTCGAACAGTTTGCCCAGTTGCTCGTAGCTTTGCTGGTACTTGCGTTCCTGCGTCTTGATGCGCTCCAGTTCAGGCGCGATATCGGCCGGATCGGTAAAGATCACCACATTGCGTACCGCCACCGAACGGTCCTGGATGGTGGCGCGCAGTTCGCCGGCAAGCAGCATTTCGGGGTTGTTGTAATCGAGGATGTCGTCGATATTGGCGCCCATCTGATTAAGGCCGTAAATGCCGGCGCCGGCGACCAATACCAGCAGGGCGGTCAGCAGGCCGAAGCCCATGACCAGTCGTTGTTTGACGTTGAGTTTCATGCGGGGACTTTCTTCATTTTTGAGGAAGAATGGGCGGGTAAATAGCCCCGCACACTATACTGAACGCACAGTATATAGATACCTATGGGAAATAATACTTGCACTACTAATAAGCAACATACGTGTTTTAACGGATTGACAAAGAGAGTAAAATGACCATCATTCAACTTTGTCTCGAAACTAGCTATGAATTCACATTCCAGTCGCAGCAGCCACCGCAAAGCGCTGCTCGACGCCGCCGAAGCCATGATTACCGAAGGTAAGGTCAGCGAACTGACGCTGGAAGCGGTGGCCAGCACAGCGGGGGTTACTCGGGGCGGCCTGATTTACCACTTTAAAACGCGCGAAGCCCTGCTGCATGCGCTGGTCGAGCGCATGATCGAAGACGTTGCCGAGTACGCCGGCGAAGTGCCGGCCGATCCGGCCCAGGCGCTGGAAAAATTTCTGACCGCGCGCATCCATTACGCCTTCGCCATCGATGCGCGGCAAAAGAGCGTGATGGCCAACCTGCTGGCTGCCACCGCCACCTATCCATCGCTGCTCGAACCCGTGCGGCGCATGTACAACCGCGGCGCCCTCGATATGGCGCAGGTGGCCGGCAGCGCCGGACTGACGCTGTCGGTGTGGACCGCGCTCGATGGCATGGTGATGCTGGAAATGCTCAATATCCGCCAGTTTTCCGACAGCGAGCGCACGCAGATGCGCGACACTCTGCTGGAACTGGTGCGCAGCCAGTTTGCCGGCACCTTGACGGCTTCACCCCAGCGTTGATGCCGTGTCGATACGCCACCAGGCCGGCATCAGTTGCTGGATTTCCGGCCGTCCGAAGCGGTCGTCGATCAGGTACACGGTGCCCTGGTCGGACTCGGTACGAATCACCCGGCCGGCCGCCTGCACCACTTTTTGCAGGCCTGGATAGGTGTAGGTGTAGTCGTAGCCGGCGCCAAACATGGCCTCCATGCGCAGGCGGATCTGTTCGTTGACGGGATTGATCTGCGGCAGCCCGAGCGTGGCGACAAACGCGCCGATCAGGCGATCGCCCGGCAGATCGACGCCTTCGCCAAAGGCGCCGCCCAGCACTGCGAAGCCGATGCCGGCGCCGTCCAGCGTAAAACGCGCCAGAAACTGCGCCCGTTCTGATTCGTCCATGCGGCGCGACTGGCGAAACGCCGGCACCTCGGGATGGCGTTCGCTGAAAGCGCTGGCGGCCTTTTCCATGTAGTCGAAGCTGCTGAAAAACGCCAGGTAGTTACCGGGCTGGCTGGCGTACTGGCGGCCGATCAATGCGGCGATCGGGGCCAGCGACTGCTGGCGGTGCTGGTAGCGCGTGGAGATGTGGCTTGCCACCTGTACCGACAGCTGCGCGGCCACGAACGGCGATTCGACATCGACCCACGCGGTGCTGGCCGGCATGCCGAGCATGTCGGCAAAATAGTGCCAGGGACTGAGCGTTGCCGAAAACAGCGCGGTGGCGTGGCTGCGCTCGAAGCGCGGCTTCAAGTACGGCGCCGGCACGATGTTGCGGATGCAGAGTGCCGAGTTGCTGGCGCTGCTGCCGGCGCTCGCACTCCGGGTGATATCGAACAGCGCATGGTCGCCAAAACTCTCGGCCAGGCGGCCGAACAGCAGGGCGGTGAAGTAAAACTCCTGCAGGCTGGCCTCCAGCTCGGCCGGGTGCGCAGCCATGTGGTCGGCGATGGCGGTGCCGGCCGCCTGTAGCGCGATCATGAATTTTTCCGGCAGCGTGGGGTAGGACTGGTAGTCGCTCTCCTGTTGTTTTTCCAGCTGGTTCCAGAACCGGTGCACGCGTTCGAGCGGCTTTTTCAGCGCCGCCGGCGCGGTTTTGCGCAGCCGGCGCAGGCCGTCATGTTCCAGGTCGGCCGTGTACATGGCGCGGGCGCGCGCCACCATATTGTGGGCCTCATCGACCAGCACATTGATTTTCCAGTCGTTCTGCACGGTCAGGCTGTGCAGCATGGCGCTCAGATCGAAATAATAGTTGTAGTCGCCGATCACCACGTCGCACCAGCGCGCCAGTTCGATGCCGAGATAGTACGGGCACACCTCGTGCGCCAGCGCCACCGTGCGCAGCGTTTCGCGGTCCAGCGCGTGTCCTTTCGCACTGGAATCCTGGGGCAGTGCCAGCGCGGCCTGCCGCGCTGCCGGCAGACGGTCATAAAAACCTTTGGCCAGCGGGCACGAGGCGCCGTGGCAGGCTTTATCGGGATACACACAGGCGCTCGACTTGGCCACCAGTTCCAGTGTGCGCAGCGGCAGTTGTGGCACCATCGGGGCGCTGCGGTGGAGCACGCTGACGGCGTCGAGCGCCATCTGCCGGCCCGAGGTTTTGGCGGCCAGAAAAAACACCTTGTCCACGCCATGGCTGGCGCAGGCCTTCAGCATGGGGAACAGGCTGCCGACGGTCTTGCCGATGCCGGTGGGCGCCTGCGCCAGCAGGCATACGCCGCGCGTGCTGGCCTTGTACATGGCTTCGGGGCCCAGGGGGGGGGCGGGGGGGCAATAAGGCG
>JBEVNE010000038.1:0-26667 GCA_040508275.1 Duganella sp. | reverse complement strand
GTCTCGGAGCGCGATTTCATCGGCAAGGCCGCGCTGCAAAGCATGGGCCAGAACGCCAACTTCGTCGGCCTGATCCTGCGCGAAAAAGGCGGCGTGCTGCGCGCCCACCAGAAAGTGATCGTGGCCGGCAGCGACGCCACCGGCGAAATCACCAGCGGCACTTTCAGCCCGACCATGCAGCAGGCGATTGCGCTGGCGCGCGTACCGGCCAGCGTGCAGATCGGCGACACCGTGCACGTGGAAATCCGCGACAAGAAACTGGCGGCATCGGTGGTCAAGCTGCCGTTTGTACGCAATGGCACGATCCTGGCTGTCTGATTGTCTGATACCGTCTGATACTCATTGTCTGATACCTTATCTCACCCACCCCACCGGAGCTTTACATGAACATTCCTGCCGACCTGAAGTACACCGAATCCCACGAATGGGTACGCACTGAAGCCGACGGCACCATCACTGTCGGCATTACCGAGTTCGCCCAGGATGCGCTTGGCGATATCGTGTTTGTCGAGTTGCCAACCGTCGGCGCCACCTTCGGCGCCGGCGACGACGCCGCCGTGGTGGAATCGGTCAAGGCCGCCAGCGACATCTATGCACCAGTGGCCGGTGAAGTCATCGCCGTCAACGAAGAAGTGGTCAACGCGCCGGAATCGATCAACGCCGACGCTTACGCCAACTGGCTGTTCAAGATCAAGCCGAGCGATGCCGCAGCGATTGACGGCCTGCTCGACGCTGCAGCTTACGGCAGCGCTACCCAGTCCTGATTGCGCGCCGTCATTCCCGCGCAGGCGGGAATCCATCGAACCGCCGCTACGAGTTTGCCGCCCCGGCACCAGGCCAACGTTGCATGGATCCCCGCTTGCGCGGGGATGACGATACGCTCCGGCTCGCCCGCCCCTGCCGGCTTGTCTCCCGCGACCTGCCGCCACCCCATTTTTAAGCACACCCTGCTCCCGATACCATGACCCGCACCAGCCTGACCCAACTCGAAGCCCGCGACGCCTTTATTGCGCGCCACATCGGCCCTGACACCGCTGAACAGCAAGCCATGCTGTCCACCCTGGGCTACGCCTCGCGCGCAGCCCTGATCGACGCCATCGTGCCCGCCAATATCCGCAGCAAGGGTGCGCTGCCGCTGGGCGCCTACACCCAGCCGCTGCCCGAGCATGAGGCACTGGCGAAGTTGAAGAAGATCGCTTCGAAAAACAAGGTGCTCAAGTCGCTGATCGGCCAGGGCTATTACAACACCATCACGCCCGGCGTAATCCTGCGTAACATCTTTGAAAACCCGGCCTGGTACACGGCTTACACGCCTTACCAGCCCGAGATTTCGCAGGGCCGTCTGGAAGCGATCCTGAACTTCCAGCAAACCATTACCGACCTGACCGGCATGGGCATCGCCAATGCCTCCATGCTCGACGAAGGCACGGCCGCTGCCGAAGCCATGACGCTGATCCAGCGCGTGGGCAAGTCGAAATCGACGGTGTTCTACGTGGCCGACGACGTCCTGCCGCAAACGCGCGAAGTGATTGAAACCCGCGCCAAGCCGCTCGGCATCACCGTCAAGAACTTCCATCCGGCCGAACTGGCCGGCGTGACCGATGCGTTTGGCGTGCTGCTGCAATACCCAGGCGTGGACGGCGTGGTGCGCGACTACGCGGCCGGCGTGGCGGCAGTCAAAGCCAGCGGCGCCATGGTGGTGGTGGCAGCCGACCTGCTGGCGCTGACCATGCTCACCCCGCCCGGCGAATGGGGCGCTGACGTAGTGGTCGGTAACAGCCAGCGCTTCGGCGTACCGCTGGGCTTTGGCGGCCCGCACGCCGGCTACCTGTCCACCCGCGACGAATTCAAGCGCAGCATGTCGGGCCGCCTGGTCGGCGTGACCGTCGATGCGCAGGGCAACCAGGCTTACCGCCTGGCGCTGCAAACCCGCGAGCAGCACATCCGCCGCGAAAAAGCCACCTCCAACATCTGCACCGCGCAGGTGCTGCTGGCAGTAATCGCCTCGATGTACGCCGTCTACCACGGCCCCAAAGGCCTGCAGCAGATCGCCCAGCGCGTGCACCGCTACACCGGCGTGCTGGCCGCCAACCTGAAAACCCTGGGCTATACGGTCACCAACGAGACCTTCTTCGACACCCTCACCGTGGCCGTTGCCGATGCCGAACAGCTGCATGCCTCGGCCCACTCGCATGGCGTCAACCTGCGCGTGATCGACGCCACCCATGTCGGCGTGTCGCTCGATGAAACCACCAGCCGCGACGATATCGCGCTGCTGTGGACCGTGTTTGCCCACCCGGTCGGCGGCCCGGCCCACGGCCCTGATTTCGACACCGTGGAAGCGCAAGTCAGCGACGCCTTCCCGGCCACGCTGGCGCGCACCAGCGCCTACCTGGCGCACCCGGTATTCAACCGCTACCATTCGGAGACCGAAATGCTGCGCTACCTGCGCAGCCTGGCCGACAAGGACCTGGCGCTGGACCGCACCATGATTCCGCTCGGTTCGTGCACCATGAAGCTCAATGCCACCAGCGAAATGATTCCGGTCACCTGGCCCGAGTTTTCCAACATCCACCCGTACGCGCCGGACAGCCAGACCGTCGGCTACCGCGAAATGATCGCCCAGCTGGAAGAAATGCTGTGCGCCGTCACCGGCTACGCCGCCATTTCGCTGCAGCCGAACGCCGGCTCGCAAGGCGAATACGCCGGTCTGCTGGTGATCCAGGCTTACCACCAGTCGCGCGGCGAGGGCCACCGCAATATCTGTCTGATTCCATCGTCGGCGCACGGCACCAACCCGGCCTCGGCCAGCATGGTCGGCATGCAGGTGGTAGTCACCGCCTGCGACGCCAACGGCAACGTCGATCTGGCCGACCTGCAAGCCAAGGCTGAACTGCACTCGAAAAACCTGGCCTGCGCCATGGTCACCTACCCGTCCACCCACGGCGTGTTCGAGCAGGGCATCCAGCAGCTGTGCGAGATCATCCACAGCCACGGCGGCCAGGTCTACATCGACGGCGCCAACATGAATGCACTGGTCGGCGTGGCCGCTCCAGGCGCCTTTGGCGGCGACGTCTCGCACCTGAACCTGCACAAGACCTTCTGCATTCCGCACGGCGGCGGCGGCCCTGGCGTCGGCCCGATCGGCGTCGGTGCCCACCTGGCCAAGTTCCTGCCGAACCAGCGTTCGACCGGCTACCTGCGTGACAATGCAGGCATCGGCGCGGTCAGTGCGGCGCCGTTCGGCTCGGCCAGCATCTTGCCGATTTCGTGGATGTACATTGCCATGATGGGCGCCGAAGGCCTGACGGCGGCGACCGAAAACGCCATCCTCGGCGCCAACTACATCGCCCGCCGTCTGGCGCCGCACTACCCGGTGCTGTACACGGGACCGGACGGCCTGGTGGCGCACGAGTGCATCATCGACCTGCGCCCGCTGCAGGACGCCACCGGCATCACCAACGAAGACGTGGCCAAGCGCCTGATGGACTTTGGTTTCCATGCGCCGACCATGAGCTTCCCGGTGCCGGGCACGCTGATGATCGAGCCGACCGAGAGCGAATCGAAAGCCGAGATGGACCGTTTCATCGACGCCATGATCGCCATCCGCGCCGAAATCGCCAAGGTGGAAAGCGGCGAATTCGACAAGCTCGACAATCCGCTCAAGCACGCGCCGCACACCGCCGCCGTGCTGACCGCCGACAGCTGGGAGCGCAAGTACTCGCGTGAAGTGGCCGCCTATCCGGTACCGTCGCTGCGCAAGCAGAAGTACTGGCCACCAGTGGGCCGCGCCGACAACGTCTACGGCGACCGCAACCTGTTCTGCGGCTGCGCGCCGATCAGCGACTACGAGTAAGGCCGGCTTGTCGCTGCGGGGTACCGATGAAAATCAGGCGCCCCGCAGCAGCAACGCTAACACTGCACGCATGCTGCAGCCGTGAGGAGGTTCCCTTAAACCACTGTGGGTATCGGTCGCTTGATCAGGCATTGAGCGGGACGCCGGATCTCACTTGCGCACCGACGCCAGCCGCAAACGCACAACCGGCGCCGCACCCGCCAGTGGACGCGGCACAGGCGGGCCAGCGCCTTCCGGCGCTTCCAGCTGGAACATCGCCACCGCTTGCGACAGATGCAGCGCCTGGCGCTGCAGGCTGTTGGCGTCGGCGGCGGCCTGGCGTACCCGCTGCAGCTTGTGCTGCGTCATTTGCTCCATGTCCAGCATGGCCAGTTGGGCGCCGTCGAAGTGCTGCACCTGCGTGGCGCTCGATTCGCTGATGCTTCCAACGATCTGACCGACCTGCTGCAAGGCGGCGGCAATGTCGGCCATGTTGCCGCTCATGTCGTCCACGGTCTGCACCCCGCCCTCGGTCAGCGCCGCCGAAGCGCCGATCAGGGCCTTGATCTCGCAGGCGGCAGTGGCCGAGCGCTGCGCCAGCAGCAGCACCTCGCTGGCGACCAGTGCGCAGTCGTCGCCATGGGCGCCGGCGCGCGCCGCCGCCACCGCCGCATTCATTGCCAGCAGGTTGGCCTGGAATGCCAGGCCGTCAATCACGCCGGCGATCTCGCCCACCTTGTGCGCACCGCCGCGCAGTGCCGCCATGGTCAGCGTCAGGCGCTGGGTGGCGCTGCCGCCGCGCGCCGCCAGCGTATCGGCGCAGCGCGCCAGTTGCTGCGCCAGTTGCGCATGGCTGGCGGTTTGCGCCAGGTTCACACTGCACTCGCGCAGCACGCCGCTGGCCTGCTCGATCGACGCAGCCTGGCGTTCGGTGCGCGCAGTCAGTTCGGCGTTACCTTGCGCCACCTTGCACGACGCCGCATCCATCGCCTGCGCCGAGGCCACGATGGTTTTCAGCGTGGTGTTCAGATTGCGGATGCTGGTGTCGAGCGCGCGCGAGGTCTCGGCGATTTCATCCTTGCCATACACGCGGTTTTTCACCGTCAGGTTGCCCTCCGCCAGGTCGAAGGCGGCAGCGCTGATCTCGGCAACTTCCTGCAACAGCGCCTTGCGCACCAACATCGTCACCAGCAGCGATAACAAGATCGACAGCGCCACCATGGCCGGCATCCAGATCGACAGGCTGGCAAAGTCCGATTCTGCGCCCCGGTAATCGCTTTCGCTGAGCGCCTGCTCCAGCCGGGCCAGTTGTTCAAGCCGCTGCGCCGCCAACTCGAATGCCTTTTCAGCCTTGGACATGGCGTTGGCGGCAATCGAATGGTCGTCGATGGCGATCTCAATCACATCGGTGACCGCCTTGACATACTGGACAAACGCGGCTTGCGACTGCTGTACAAAACGGCGCTCGGCCAGATCTGCCGCCGTCATACGTTCCAGGTCGGCGAACTGGCGCTCCAGCGCCGCATGGCGCGCATGGATGGAACGGATCAGCGGCCCGGTACGCACGGGCGGGAAACCAGCGGTGGACCAGGTCAGCAACTGATACGCCTCGGTATGGGCGCGGTTGGCCCCGGCCACCAGGTCGGCGGCCGCCTTCAGCCGTACCGCACGCTGCTGCATCATATTGTCGAGCGACTGATTTTGCCGCACCATGCCAAAGTAGGCGCCGGCGGCCACCAGCACCAGCAAAATCAGCACCACGCCGGGCGCCAGCAGCAGTTTGGGACCGATGCGCAGTTTGCTCAGCATCGGCGCCCTCCGACGGCAAACAGGACGCGCATGATTTCCTCCGGCAGGTAAGATGATGTACTTTAAGCTGCTGCCTCAGTGAAATCTTGCGGCAAATCAATTGAGTTTAAGCATGGTCAATAAACCACAGGAATCCATTTGCACATGAAAGCCAGGACCAGGGCCACCCTTATTTCGGCATTGCTATTTCCCGGACTCGGACACCTGGCCCTCAAGCGGCCCCTGCGCGGTTGCCTGTTCGTGGTGCCCACCTTGCTGGCGATCGGCTTTTTACTGCGCACCACGCTGGCGCTAGCCGAGCAGATTGTGGCGGAAATCAATAGTGGCGCCCTGCCCGCCTACAATCTGGGACTGATCGTCGAACGCATCAACGCAGCCGGCGCCGACGACGCCACCCTCAACGGCGCCGCGCTGGTGATCCTGCTGTGCTGGATCGGTTCGGTGGCGGATGCCTGGTGGCTGGAGCGTGGTAAATAGCCATCGAGCCACAAAGTCTTATTTCTGCTCCATCAGACGTCCGGCTGGCAGCGCCGCTGGCGTTGGCAGCACGGCCCGCCAGCGCCGGTAAAGCCACACTGTGTTCCACACCGCCGCCACGGCGGCCAGCGGCAGCCACGGCAGCGCAGGCTGTTGCCGGGCAATCGACATCACCAGCGAACAGATGACATACCAGGCGGCCATGCCAACATAGTGCTTCCATCCGGCCGGCACCGGCTCATGGGCATACCGGTGCAACAGGCGTCTTCCGCCAGGTAATGCCAGCGCACACAGCAGCGCAGCGCCGCCGATGGGTACACGCCCGCCGCTGATGGCAGCGAGGCCGAGCGTGGTGACGGCGCAAGTGAGCCAGATCAGCAGGTAGCGCTGCAGCAGCGCACGGTACAGCAAGCGATTGAGGTCTGGCACTGCCGGCGACAACGGCGCCAGCCGGTACAGTCCCTGCTCGGCACTGGTGGCGGCAATCGCGCTGCGCGCCAGCTGCGCATACTGCAGCGGCGTATGCAGGAAGGTGGCCAGCGTTGTCGCCATGATCACTGACAACAGGCCGGGACGCCACTCCGGCAGCAGCATCGCGACCACCATGCTCAACAGGGCAATCACCGTTGACGGCACAATATCGCCGTTCTGCGCCAACCGCGGACCTAGCGCACGCAACAGCATCGAGCCACGGCCAGCCTTGCGCCGTGGTTGCCATAGCTGCGCCATGACGCCCGGTGCGCTAGTGGTGGTCTGTTGTGCATCTTTCGTCTTGGGCAATAACTGGCAAAGCAAGAAGTCGAGCAGTGCCAGATTGAGCGCGACCACCACCATGCTGACCACCAGCGCGCTGTTGCTGGACGGCGCCAATGCAATCAGATCGATGCTGCGCCCGGCATCGGTCAGCGCCAGCAGTGCGTAGGCGGCGCCCGACCATGCGATCAACGGTCGATAGCGCGCCATGAGTAACTGCCAGCTCATGCCCAGGCTGGCCACTGCCAGCGCCTCGGCAAAGTGACCGAACACCAGGCTGCAGAGCGTGGCCAGCAACACGCTGGCAACCATCACCTGGCCACCGAGGAGTCGTTTGAGGCGCAGGTGCAGCCCGGGTACCAGCGCGGCATATTCCGGCCGGTGCTGCTGCCGCACCCGCGAGATCATGATGCCGATCCAGCCAGCCACCATTCCCACGCATCCGGCAAAGCCGAATATCTGCAGCAGGTCGGCGAGCTGGCTACGGTGGGGCTGCGCCTGCTGCAGGTAAGTACCCCGCAAGATAAGGGCCAGGCATACTGCGCCCAACAGGCACAGTATGAATAATGGCTTGGGCCCCTGCCGGACCAGTTGCCGGAACAGGCGGTAGTCATGGTGCATCCGGGTAAAACGGCTGTGTTGCATAGTCATGGCAAGCTCCGGCGCCGTTGGCGCCCCTGGTTCAAGTGAATTCATCGCTGCAGATATCCTGCCGGAAACGCCGGCGCACAGGCCATCATGCGCAGCCAGCGCCGGCGCAGCAGCGCGATCGAGAACAGCAGCATGAACGCAGTGACAGGCCACCAGTTCATGCCTGACAGTTGCTTGTTGAGCCACACCATGCCAAGGTAGAGTGCGGCCTGGCCGAGCATGACCGCGATCAGCCCGGGGATCCACCTGCCATTGAGGATCGGCGCCAAAGCCATGAAGGAATAATCGCGTAGCAGGAAAGCGCCACAAGGCAAGGCGCAAACGGCAAACGCCAGGCGCAGGTCGAGGTCGGGCCAGTAGCTGGCGCTGGCTGTAGTATTTACCAGCAGCAGCGCCAGCGCGAGTAGCCACACCAGCACTAAGCGTCCCAGCAACACGCTTGCCAGCAGACCATTGAGCTGCGTGGCGGCGGGCGCGCCGGCGCTGAGCCGGTACAGACACTGCTCGGGCGCACTGCGTGCCACCGCCGCCAGCAGCATGTGCGCGTACAACGGCACCATGCTGAGCATGCAGATGTCCCAGACCGGCGTGCCGACAGCATCGGCCATGGCGCCCGGGTTCAGCAAACGCATAGAGAGCATGGCAGCAAAACTGAGCAGCATCGGCGACATCCGCAGCAACAGCCATCCCGGTCGCGCTTGCGGGCCCAGCAGGTGCGCCAGCATCTGCGCCTGGACAGCGCTCCCCCCAACCCGGCTGTCGCGCCGCAGCGCCCTGGCATACCCCATGCCGAACCACGCTGCCACGCCGTCGATGCTTTCCATGAGTGCAGGCGCTGCTGCGGCCGGCGCCGTGGAGGTTTGCCGCCCCAGCTTGCGCTGCATAGCGAAATGGGCATCGCCCGCCGCCGGCAATACGCGCTGCAAGGTCCACGCCAGAAAAAGCAGGTCGATCAGGAGGCCGAACGTTATCCAGCCGGGATTGACGGCGATTGCCTGCAGCAGATCGGTATGATCGTCCCACCGTGCACTACCGACAAAATAGCCGACCACTATCATCGGCGGCAAGATCAGCGGCAAGTGATAACGGTGCGCCGCCAGGGCTGCCGTGTATGCCAGCCCGGCCAATACCAGGGTGGCGCCGACGTAGCGGGCGCCGAACCCGATGCTGACTGCGGCGGTGGCCACCAGCGTGCACAGCACAACCACCACGGCGCCGCTATGGTGCAGGCGCCGGCGCAACTGCGGCACCAATCCGGCATAGGCGGGCGTATTGTGCTGCAGCGCGCACACGCCAAACACCACCAACCAGATGCCTGCCATCACACACACCAGGATGGCCAGCACTTGCGCGGCCAGGCGGTCCGCGCCCAGGTAATGCACGGCCAGCCCGTGCAGCAGCCACGCAAGTCCGAGCGTGGCCGGTATCGCGGCTTTGCGCAGCAGGCCGCCCACGCCCCGGTGCCGGGTCAGGCCAAGCATCGTGCACAGCAGACTATAGCGCTGCATCAGCGTGGCGGTCACCGCGTCACCTCGACAAACAGGTCTTCCAGGCTCAGGGTATCGACCTTGAGGTCGCTGCGGGCGCGCAGTTGTTCATCTTCGGCTACCGTCAGGCGCGCCAGCACCGTGACGCTGCCATCGGCGTGATCGTGGTGGCGGATGGCCTGGGACAGCTGCAGCGATGCCAGCGCGTCGGTACTGCCGCTGATGCGCGTGGTGCTTTCGAGCAGTTCGTCGAGGGCGCCTTGCAGCGTGATCCGGCCGTCCTGCAAAAACGCCACATCGAGCGCCACCCGCTCGAGGTCGGACAGGATATGGGTGGAAAAGATCACGGTGGTGTCGCGTTCGATGACGTCGTTGACCAGTTCGTGCAAAAAATCACGGCGGCCGACCGGATCGAGGCTGGCCACCGGCTCGTCGAGCACCAGCAAACCCGGTTGATGGGCCAGCGCGCGGATGATCGACAGGCGCTGCTTTTCGCCGCCGGACAGGTTGCTGATCGGCTTGTTGCAGGCCGTCTCTCCGAAACCCCAGCGCGCCAGCAGGCCGGCCACCTTGTCGCTGTTCCAGCGCGGGTACAGGGCCTTGAAGTAGTCGAGCATCTGGTGCGGCGTCATCCATTCGAACAGCTCGGATTTTTGCGGCACGTAACCGATGTTGGCGCGCACACGGTCGCTGAGCGAGGCCACCGCTTCGCCGTACAAGGTGCAACTGCCCACATCGGCTTCGCGCAGGCCCAGCAGACATTCGATCAGGGTCGACTTGCCGGCGCCGTTGCGTCCCAGCAGGCCGACGATGGTGCCCGGCGCGATGGACCAGTCCACTCCTTGCAGCACGGCTTCGCGGCCGAACGATTTATGCAGGGCGGAGATATGTACGACAGGATTGCTCATGGTTGCTCTTTCAAAATTTGTTCAAGTAAGGACAGGACGGTGCCAGGATCGAGTTCGAGCTGACGGGACTCGGCGGCCAGGCGTTCCAGTGTCGGCCGCAGCAGCGCGGCGCGTTCGTTTGGACCGGGTACGGCGGCCGGGCGCTCGGCCACCAGCATGCCGATGCCGCGTGCGCGCGCCAGCAGCCCTTCGGCTTCCAGCATGCTGTAAGCCTTGGAGACCGTCATCGGGTTGACGGCCAGCGCCAGCGCCACCTCGCGCACCGAAGGCAGCGCATCACCGGGCGCCAGCATGCCGGCGGCGACCAGGCGCCGCACCTGCTCGATCAACTGCCGGTAGATCGGCTCGGATGAACCGGTCGCGATCGAAAACAGCATGGGTGTATGGGAAGTCATCAGGGCTTGTATTGGTGTATTAATTGAGTGATACAGTAAACACCAAATTAACTGGCGTCAACATATTTTTGAACGCGTGCACGCTTCTGCAGGGCTGCCCGCTTGATAAAATGGCGCATGTCTTCATGGAGGCGGTCGGCCCAGTCACCGTGCTCCAGCAACCATCCAACACAGGGAACCCCATGCGCATCGCTACCTTCAACATCAACGGCATCGGCGCCCGCCTGCCGGCCCTGCTGCAATGGCTGCAAGAAACCCAACCCGATGCGGTATGCCTGCAGGAACTCAAGGCGCCGCAGGAAAAGTTTCCCGAAGCAGCCATCCAGGAGATCGGCTACGAGGCCATCTGGCAAGGCCAGAAAAGCTGGAATGGCGTGGCGATTCTGGCGCGCGGCGTCAAGCCGCAGGAAATCAGGCGCGGCCTGCCCGGCGATCCCGACGATGAGCAAAGCCGCTACATCGAGGCGCTGGTCAACGGCGTGCGCATCTGCGGCTTGTATCTACCCAACGGCAACCCGGCGCCCGGCCCCAAGTTCGACTACAAGCTGCAGTGGTTTGAACGCCTGATCACCCACGCCGCCGGCCTGATGCAGGACGGTGCGCCGACCGTGATCGCCGGCGACTTCAACGTCATGCCCACCGACCTCGACGTGTACAAGCCCGAGCGCTGGCTGGACGACGCCCTGTTCCGCCCCGAAACCCGCGACGCCTTTCACCGGCTGATGGCGCAAGGCTGGACCGACGCCCTGCGCACCATGCATCCGGGCGAGACGATCTACACGTTCTGGGATTACTTCCGCAACGCTTACGGCCGCAACGCCGGCATCCGCATCGACCACCTGCTGCTGAGCCCCAGCCTGGCGCCGCTGCTGCGCGCAGCCGAGGTGGACCGCGATGTGCGCGGGCGGGAAAAACCGAGCGATCATGCGCCGGTGTGGGTGGAGCTTGATTTAGCTGGGGAAAAATAAGGAAATAAAGCTGGTTTTGATGGATTGTTCAGCTTCCTAGCCACTCAAAGTGCTCTGGCGCAAAATACAGCGGGCGTAACAATACTTGTCCGCCCGAAGCTCTTCCGCTGCAACAACCCTGCTCGACGATCACCGGTAACAAGGTAGTCCGCGTCGCCTGCTAGCGACATGGCAAGCAGGAAGGCATCATTGGGATCGTCGGCCTCCACATCGGAAGTGAGATGCTCCAGCACGATTGCACGCTGAAGATTATTGACCATCGTGCCAACACGATGTGGCTGTAGTATTGCTCGAAACTTCGGATAGCGGCTAGCGCGCCGCAGTTCGTCCAACTGCACCCGCGAGGTGACCACCTCAAATTTGGCAGCGCGCCAGGCGCGGTAAATAATGTCGGGCGCGCCATGAGGGGAAATCAGCGCAGACAACAACACATTTGTGTTGAGCACGGCGCGCATAGAAGTTAATGGCTAGCGGCCCATTGCACAGCTTCGTCCACAATGGCGCTCAGTTCACTTTCACTGATACTTGCGTTGGCCGCCTTCGCCTGTCCTGCCGTCAGCTCCAGGATATGTGCCCGTACCGCGTCCTCAATAAATTGGGAAAGATCGTTCTTGCGGTCGCCGCCCTGACTCGCAAGAAACATGCGCAGTGACTGGTCGGTATCCTGTGAGACGAGTATATTCCAGCGTATTTGACTCATGATTTCCTCGACATAGAGACACCATCTTAGTCCCATAGACCAGGCAACGCAAATTGTCAGGCGTGCGCAACGACGGGCTGTGCTGTCTTTGCTGGATGACAGCCCGTCGCCAGCAAACTATTACACCAACTTCGCCGAATGCTCACGCGTAGCGTGGAATTGCAGCTTCGGCCAGCGTTCCTGGGTCAGGCGCAGGTTGACGCCTGAGGTGGCCAGATAGGCCAGGTTGCCGGCGGCGTCGTAAGCGACGTTGTGGCCGAGTGCATCTTCAAAGTCGGCCAGCGCTTTTTTGTCGTCGCTCGATACCCAGCGCGCGCTGCTGATGCTGGTGCCTTCGAAGACCGCATCAACGCCGTATTCGTTGAGCAGGCGGCTGGCCACTACCTCGAACTGCAGCACGCCGACCGCGCCCAGTACCAGTTCGCCGCCCTGCACCGGTTTAAATACCTGCACGGCGCCCTCCTCGCCCAGCTGCTGCAAGCCCTTGTGCAGCTGCTTGATCTTCAGCGGATTGCGGATGCGCACCGAGCGGAAGAAGTCCGGCGCAAAGTACGGAATGCCGGTAAAGGTCAGCAGCTCGCCTTCGGAGAAACTGTCGCCGATCTGCATATTGCCGTGGTTGGGCAGGCCGATGATGTCGCCGGCGTAGGCTTCCTCGACCTGTTCGCGCGTCGAGGCCATGAAGGTCACCACCGACGACACCTTGATTTCGCGACCAAGACGCAGGTGCTTGACCTTCATGCCGCGCTCGAAACGGCCCGAGCATACGCGCAAGAAGGCGATGCGGTCGCGGTGGGCCGGATCCATATTGGCCTGGATCTTGAACACGAAACCGGTGAACGGCTGCTCTTTCGGATCGACCGCGCGCACGGTGGCGTCGCGCTCGCGCGGCGCTGGCGCCCAATCGACCAGTGCGGACAGGATTTCGCGCACGCCGAAGTTGTTGATGGCCGAGCCGAAGAACACCGGCGTCTGCACGCCAGCCAGGAATTCCTGCAGGTCGAACGGGTGCGAGGCGCCCTTGACCAGCTCCACTTCCATGCGCAGCTGTTCCATCTCGAGCGGGAACATCTCTTGCAGGCGCGGGTTGTCGATGCCTTCGATGATCTCGAAAGCGCCGTCGGCTTTTTCTTCACCAGCCTTGAACAGCATGATGGTGTCGTTGAGCAGGTGGTAAACGCCGCGGAAGTTCTTGCCCATGCCGATAGGCCAGGTCACCGGCGCGCACTGGATTTTCAGCACCGATTCCAGCTCGTCGAGCAGTTCCAGCGGATCGCGGGTTTCGCGGTCCATCTTGTTCATGAAGGTGACGATCGGCGTATTGCGCATGCGGCAGACGTCGAGCAGCTTGATGGTCTGCGCTTCCACGCCCTTGGCGGCGTCGATCACCATCAGCGCCGAGTCCACGGCCGTCAGCACGCGGTAGGTGTCTTCCGAAAAGTCCTGGTGGCCCGGGGTGTCGAGCAGGTTGACCACGTGGTCGCGGAACTCGAACTGCATCACCGACGAAGCCACCGAAATGCCGCGCTGCTTCTCGATTTCCATCCAGTCCGAGGTGGCGTGACGGCCCGATTTGCGGGCCTTGACGGTGCCGGCCATCTGGATCGCGCCCGAGAACAGCAGCAGTTTTTCGGTCAGCGTGGTTTTACCGGCGTCCGGGTGGGAGATGATGCCGAAGGTACGGCGGCGCAGGACTTCGCGGGCGATCAGGGCCGGTGTTTTGGCGCTGGGAGCGGGCGTGGCGTCGTCGTGTTGTTCGGGGCTTGCGTTGTCGATATCGTTGACCATGTGTTCGCTATATGAATGCTGTCTGGGGCGGTGCTGCAAAACCCTCGATTTTACCGCCACTTGGCTCTACCGTGTGAATTTTCCCCCGCTTCAGCCACGCTGCTTACTCGCCGCGCACCCGGCGCCATCCCACCCGATGCGCTTCGGCCGACACATCCTCCACCCCGCGATCGGTCTTTTTCACGCCATCGGCCAGCGTGGTGATGATTTTCTGCTGGCCATCCGGCAGCCGCACCACGATATAGCCCACCGCCGCCGAGGTATTCGACAACGTGGTCCCGGCCGGATAACTGCGCACCGAATGGCCATTGCACACATTGAGCTGGTACAGATTGCTGGAGCCGCCCACCGAGCACGAGGACGACGAGGTCGGCATATTGGTCACCACGTTGGCCACGCCGCTGATAATCTGCGGATCGAGGTTCATGCGCTCGCCGGCATTCAGCGACCAGTCCAGATACCAGCCGTCGCGCTGGCTCAGGTCCACCTCGTTGCCGGTAATGGCGTAGTTGTTGATATTGCTGCTACTGCCCTGCAGGCTCAAGGTCTGGCGCACCATCGAAGCGCCGCGGATATTGGCAATCGGCGTGCCGCTGTCCTTGAGCACATACAGGCTTTGCACGTCGGTGTTCGAGGTATCGGGCACGTCGAGCAGGCGCCCGGTGCCCCACAGCACCACGCGCTGGCCTGTCATCGTGGTGCTGGTCACGCCATTGACGGTGGTCGCCGCCGGTACTCCGCACAGCGTCACGTCGGGGCGCGTGGTGATCGGTTTCAGGGGGCCGGCGTCGCCCATCTTGATCACCGCTACCGCGCCGCTGGCCGCCGTCAGATCGAAGCGCCACATCTGCCCCAGCAGGTCGCCACCATACACATAGGTGGCACGCGGATCGGCTGCCGGATCGCTGGAAATGGCGGTAATGCGGGCCAGCCCGGACGGCGTGACGGTGTCGCCGGAACCGGTGCCGACTTTTTTCAGCAGTTCGCCCGTGTACGCATCAAGGATGTACAGATAGCCTTTGCCGTCGCCACTGGCCACGCCGTCGATGCCGGGCACATTGTTATAGCCAGAAGTGAGGAACACCACCCAGCGGCCATTGGCCAGCGTGCCAAACTGCGGGTTGCCAAAGGTCAGGCCCAGGTCGGGATCGCTGCGCGGGCACACCGCTGCATCGGCGCAGAACTCCCACAGCTGTTTCGGCGTGCTGTGAGTATCGGTAATGTCGAGCGCATAGTAACCGCGCCCGCCGCCATTCAGTCCCGCCACCACGATGGTGCGCCACTGCTGGCTGCCTGCCAGCGTTACCTTGACGTCCGCCACCTCGGGCGAGCCGTCGGTGGTGTATTGATGGTTGGTGCCGTAGGTGATGCTAGCCAGCGCCGGCAGTTTTTTCATCGTGATGCGCGGCACATAAGCCCACAGCTCGCTGCCGCTGGCGCCATCAAACGCGTGCAGCATGCCGTCGTTGGCGGCGACGAACACCGCGCCGCGCCGGTACTGCGCGTTGCCAACCTCGCTGCGGGCCTGGCGGAAGGCGGCGTAGGCGGGATCGGGGTATTCGCCGAGCGGCGCGCGCACATAGGCCGGCTTGGACGAGGCGATATCGCCGAGCACAATCGGCAGCGGTCCGCTGGCGCCGGCCGGCGTGCCGGTGGTCAGTGCGTAGGCGCGCAGCCGGCTGTCGTCGGCATACTGCTGCTGGCCACGCAGCCAGTTCACCATGTTGTTGCCATCGTTGACGATGGCTTTGTCGGCCGCCGACAGCTGCGTGCATTGGGCCAGCTGGCTGCACTGGTTGCTGAACCAGCCGGCCATGGCGCCGCTCATATTGGCGAAGGTGAACGGTACCGGGTCGCCACCCGGCGTGGCGCCGGCGCTCAGCATGACGATGTTGCGCTGGTCGCTGCTGGCCGCCACCTGGCGCCCCAGCGTGGCATGGCTGCTCCACACCGGCGCCTGGTTGGCGGTGCCGTCGGTAATATCGATTTTCTGGTCCAGCAGCTCGCCGAACCACTTTACGGTGGTAAACGTGCTGGAGAAGATATCGTTGTCGGTTTGCGTGACATTCGGCGTGGAGGTGGCGGCGGCAGCGGCGGCGCCGGTGCGCACCTGCATATTCGACAGCGCCTCGCTCAAGCCGCTGACCACGTCGCGCGGCTCCTGGGCGCTAAAGTATTTGCCATGGCCGTTGATGGCCGCATGCCATAAGTCGTCCACCCGCTCCTGCACCGTGTTGGCCGAGGTGCTGGTGGCCGGATCGGGCCATACGTACGGGCCGTTGTTATTCCACGGGCAGCCGCTGGGAGCAGCCGTGATCAGGTTGTAAAAGTCGCCGCCCGGCCTGGGCGAGGTATCGTAATTGGGCTCGTAGGTCATCACGCCATCCACGCCCAGCCCCAGCGTGTAGGTGTTCATGTGCAGGTGGGTGTTTTCGCCGGCGCCGGCCGGCACCGAGCCTGGTCTGCTCATGTCCGGTTCCAGGTCGGGACGCAGCGAGACGGTGCTGGTGCTCGATCCGCCGTTGTACCAGTGCAGCGCCACGTCGGCAATCGAGGGCTGCGACTGCGCGCGAGCATCGACGCAGCCGCGCGCCTGGCTGCAAAAGCGCGCCGGGTTTTCCACGTTGTCGTTGTTGCGCACGTTGTTGGTGCTGCTGCCGTTCCAGTAGCCGTCGGTGGTGAGGATCAGAAAATTCTGCTGGCACGGGTACTGCACCACTTCCTGGCCGCTGGCGTAGGCATAGGGCGACAGGTTGGCGAACATGCGGCCGACATTGTCCATCGCCGTGCGGATCGGCGTGGCGCCCGAAGACGTGGTGTTATACAGCGTGCTATACCAGCTGGCGCGGGCGCTGCCGGTAAAGTCGGCCGGCTTGAGGTCGATGGCGCCGCCGGCGCCAGCGGTGGACAGCTTGACATAGCCGACCTTGTAATTGCCGGTGATCGGCGAAAACGCGATGCCGAGCGAGGTTTTCATCATGCCCAGCCGGGTTTTGTAATACACATACCAGTTGGCGAAATTGGTCATTTCCTCGGCATAGGTGCAACTGGTCGCACCAGCGCAGTCGGTGCGGTCGGCTGCCCTGGGATAGCTGCGGCCGCTGACGATATTCACGCGGACAAACGGATTGGGCGCGCCCAGCCCGCCCGAAATCGACGCGGCGCTCACCGGGATGGCGTCGTTGACGGCCGCCGCATAGCCGCTGGTGGCGCCGCGCACCCAGCTCAGGCTGCCCTGGTTGTCGATAGTGAAATTGCTGATAGCCGCGGCATTGGAACTGGCGCCATAGTCGAGCAGGCAGACGTTGGTGTTGCTCAATCCCGGACACAAGGCGTTACCGCCGATGTAGGCACGGATGCTGCCGCCCGTGCCGATCCGGCTGGCGATGGCGTTGGCCACATAGGCCGGGCTGCGGTTGCGGCCAAGATCGAGATAAGCGGGATTGGTGAACAGGCCGCCGCCGATCAGCGTGGTGGCGCCCAGCGCCAGGTTGCGCACCAGCGCGTTTTGCAGGTTGGCGGTGTTACCGCCCGAAAAAGTGATCACCGAGCGCGCCGGCACGGCGGGCGACACCTGCACCTGTGGCGTGTCCACGCTCAGGCCCCAGCCCTGGCGGCTCAAGTCATTGACCACCACGCAATTGGTCAGGCTCTTGTTGTTGCCAACGCAGATCACCGGAACCACCGCCACCACATTGTCGGCAGCGATAGTGATGCCGAACAGGCTGCAGGCTGGCACGCTGGGCTGCCCGGTCGGGGTTTTCACGCACGCATACATCTGCCGTGCGCTGTTGTTGGGGGTGGCGATAATGGCGGCCGCCAGCGCACTGGCCATGGTCTGCTGCTTGAACGCGGTATTGGTGCCGGTGGGCGCAGTGACGGCATTGGCAATCAGGTCGCTGCGCACGCCCGAGGAATCGGTCAGCACCACGCCGGCAATGCTGAGCTGCGTCGCGGTGCTCGATGCGCCGATCGCTATGGTGCCGTAGGCAGCCAGTGCACCGGCAGGCTGGGAAAACGCCGGGTAGATGAAATTGCCCACGCGCTTGCCCTGGCACTGGGTCAGCTGGGTGTCGCTGCACCAGCGTACCTTGACCGGCACCGGGTAGCCGGTGGGCGGGTTGGCGCCGATGGCGGTCGATACGCAGGTGCGCAAGGTCTCGTCGGTGCAGTACTGGCCTACGCCTATGGTGTAATAGTAAGGCCCGGTGGTGGTGGCATACGGCGTCTGGTACAGCAGGTCCGGGTAGGTATAGCTCGAGGTATTGCTCTGGCAGGTCAGCACCGAATTGATGATCACGCACCAGCGCAGGTCGGGAAAGCCGCTGACCAGGTTGATATTGCTGTTGACGCTATTGCCGGCCAGGTCGCTGCGGCTGACGCCAAAACCGTCGCCGCTGACCGAAGTCCAGTTGCTGGTATTGGCGGCGTTCTGTTCGGGATAGCTGCTGCCGTCGGCGCGCACCGGCACCACGTAGCGGATCGCCGGGTTGTAATACTGCTTGTTGAAATCGGGACTCATGAACGGCGGATGGCCGACCGCGCAAGCCATGGTGCCAAACGCCAGGCTGATGCTGCGGCGGCACAGATTATCGTTGACGTAGTCGGGCGTGTAAGTCTGGTCCATCGAACCCGAGTTATCGAACAACAGCATCAAATTGGGCTTGACCGTGCCGGTGCCGGTGATGTTGAGCAGCGGTACCTGGGCGATCTGGGTCTGGGCCGGCCAGGCGGACAGCGGAATGACCAGCCCAGCCAGCAATATCATCCAACACAGCCAGCCAGTGATGCGCGCAACGGGGTTCATGGTCATGGTCCTTTCAGTATCACCGCCTGGGTGATGACGTTGCCGCCACGCGCGCCAATGATGCGCGCCGTGACCACGTAATGCAGTTGCGGCTGGGTAGCGTATTTGGCGCCGCCCAGCGCCAGCGAACTGCCAAACGCCACCGGTGTAGGGGCATTCGGCCGCGCCGAGGTTTTCAGGCAGTTGTTGCCGTTGCTGCCGCTGCCGCTATTAAATGGTCCGGTAAAGGTGCACAGGCGGTGGATCACGTATTCCACCCGGTCACCGGCGGCGTTGGGCGGCAGCGTCAGCGAACCGTCCCAGAACGCCGGCGTGCTGACGGTCCAGGTGGAATTGAGCGTGGCCACATAACCATGGTCCGGCTGGTTGTTATCGAGATCGGCCTTGTTGGCCACCGTGCGCAGGTAGGCAAAGCCGGCGTGCAGGCCAGCGTCGGCGGCCTTGGCCAGCGCCGAATCATAGGCCAGGTTGACGGTGGTGAGCGCGCTCGATGTGCTCGATTTGAGCAGGTAAATGCCGCTGACCATCATCACCGTCAGCATGATCAGTATCACTGGCAGGGCGATGCCGCGCTGTAGTGTCCTTGGCTGCATCATGGCCGCCACTGGGCGTTGCGGATCGGGACGATGGTCTCGAACACGCGGTAGCGATAGCACTTCCAGTCCAGCGTATCGCCGGCCACCGCCACCGTCACCTGTTGCGGCGCCGCCGCCACGCTGGCCGGTGCAGCCTGGGCAAACACGGTGGGCAGTTCGGTGGTGGCGCTGCACTGGCCATTGCGGCCCGGCTTTTCCGCAGCCTTGCTGCGCGCCACCACCGCCAGCCGCACTGCCGCCACACGCTGATAATCGCCGGCGCCGCCCACCACGCCATCGTGATCGGCGTCGATCATGGTGGCGCTCCACGCCCCCACCTGCATGCCATTGGCAGCGGCGGCAGCGCCGGCGGCAGCCCCCCAGGCGCTGTTGCCGGGCGGGTTGGGGTCGTACTGGGCGATGGCGCGCTGGTCGAATCCGTACTGCGCCTTGAGCGAGACCACGTTATCGATCACCGAAGCGCCATCGCGCTCCGAACCCGGCAGGTCGGTGGCGCGCAGCAGCAGGATGCCGTTCTGCACCGACCAGGTACGGAAATGCAGGCGCGCCGCGCTGCCCAGGTTGTACAGGTAGGCCAGATTGACGTCATAAGCGGCCGCCAGGCCGGCCTGCGGATTGAAGCGGTACGGGCTGCCGCTGGCAATGGTCAGGCGGTTGCCGGCGTTGACGCCACTGGCGACGCCCGACATCTGCATCAGCGTGCACTTGCCGGCACCTGCCGCTGGCTTGAGCGGCGCCACCACCAGCACATCGCCGGCGCTGAAGGCGTAGGGATTGCGGCTATCGACGGCAATCGAGCTTTCGCCGGGCGTATAGTTGGCGGCAAGCTTGACCGAGCCAATGCCTGCCTGCGAACTGCCGCTGTAAAACGATACGCGGTCCGGCGCCGCGCCGTTGGCCTCGATCACCACTGCCGCCAGCGGCGTGATGTCCAGCCCGCCCCGCTGGGCGGTCGCCATGCGGTAGCCGTTGGCATCCGTGAAAGTGGTGTCGCAGCCGGCCAGCATTGTGTCGTTCAGGCCCCAGCCGGCATCGGCGGCGTCATTGCTCAGCGAGTACAGCGCCAGCATGCCATTTTGCATGGCATCAGAGCCACCCACGGCCACGTCCCTCGCCTTTTCACCACCGACCACCAGGCGCGTGGCGAAGGTCAGCGCCAGCAGGCCGATGACAATGCTGACCATCAGTTCGACGATGGAAAATCCCGATGGGTGGCGGATGGTATCCATGGTCCGTTGGGGAGTCCGTTGGCAAATCAGTTGGCGATGTAGGCAGTGACGACATGGCGCTGCTGCGCGCTGTCAGCCTTGCGCTGCCAGCCGATGGCAATATCGACCTGCCACTGCTGCGGCTGCGCCTGTACCTGCACCGACAGCCGCGCCCCCGGGATTGCGCGCTGGGTCTCCTGCACCCACGGCGCCAGCGCCGCGTTGGGCGTAGCGCCGGGCGCCAGCCGGTAATTATTCAGCTGGGCGCTGTCGGTATTCATCACGCCGAGCAGCTTTTCGCTGGCCATGGTGGCCTCGGCACGCATGCTGGCGTCGGACAGCGCCGCATACGAGCGCGCCTGCAAGCCGATCATGCCGAGCAGGCCGATGCCGAGAATGACGATGGCGATCATGGCTTCCAGCAGCGCAATACCGTGCTCATGACGACGGCGATGGCATGGGCCGATGCTCATGGCGGGCACCCTCGGCTGTCGCTGACGGGCAGGCTGGGGTTGCACTTGGTCGCCATGCCAGCCAGCGTGATCACCAGCGCCACTGGCGGCACATCGCCCGCATAGGCGCGCGCCGGCAGCAGTTGCAGACTGGCCAGGCGCTGTCCCACTACCGGATCGACCCAGCCCATGGGCGTGTAATACACCTCGCGCGCGCCGTCCGGCAGCAGGGCCGGCGCCAGCACTTCGGATGGCGGCAGCGCGTCGGCGGCGCGAAACACCGACTTCCAGCCGTCAAGCCCCTGCGGATCGGCAGCCGACGGCGCCGCCGTGGTGGACCAGGCGCCCTGCACGTCCGAGCACTGCGCGGCCGGCGTGACAAAACACAGATCGACCTGCCAGTCCATCTGGCCGCTGCGGACATTGGGCGTGAGCACGATACGGCTATGGCTGTTGTGGGCGATCGCCTGGCGCCGCGCAAGGCTGAAGCCCTCGGCATAAAACTCGCTGGCGCTGCGCGCGCGGTTGGCCAGCAGCCAGTGGCTGGCGTTGGGGATACCCACCGCCAGCAGCACGCCGAAAATCGCCAGCGTCACCAGAAGTTCCACCAGCGTCAGGCCCTGCTGATGGTGGCTCAGTTCGAGCATGTCCCGCCCTTGTGATCGACCCAGCAGGCGTTGCTGGTGCCCCAGCCGGGCGGGCTGGCAGTAGTGGCGCGCGTGCCATTCTGATCGATGGTGTAGACAAAGCCGGCGGTCTTGCCGCTGCCGGTGGCCGTCAGCGTATAGGCGGACGCCGAGGCGTTGGCCAGCGTGTAGCTGAAGTTGGCACTGTTGGCCGGAAAGCCGGTGGCGCCGTCGAAGCCGGCATACGTACGGTTATTGGCCCAGAACTGCTCGGCCGCGGGCTGCGCGCCGCCGAGCGCGCTGAACGCCTCGCTCAGGCGGCTGCGCGTGACGTAATCGGAGTAGGAGGGAATCGCCACCGCCAGCAGAATGCCGACGATGACCACGGTGACCATGATTTCGATCAGGGTAAAACCGCGAGCGTAGCGGTGTTTCATGGACACTCCCAAGCTGTTGATCTGCCTGGGAAAGTGTAGGCGGGCAAGCTTGCATTTCCCTGAGGGAATGCTGACAGTTTGCTGACAGTGCAGTTTTATTGGGAACTTGCAACAAAATGCACAACAAACATGACCCCCTGCCCGCCCGGCGCATCGTCTACCGCCAGCCGGGCACTGTGGACGACGGCAATGTCGCGCACGATGGCCAGGCCAAGGCCGCTGCCATGGGATTTGTCGTCCAGCCGCACGTAGCGGTTGAAAATATGCTGGCGCTGTCCGGGCGGTATGCCGGGGCCGTTGTCTTCCACGGTCAGTACGCCGCCCCCGCTCTGCGCATCTGCCGCGCAGGCCACCGTCACGCTACCGCCGGCCGGCGTGTAGCGCAGCGCGTTGTCGATCAGGTTGTCGATCAGGTCACGTAATAAGAAACGATCGCCGCGTATGCGCACCGGCTGCAGGTCAAAGCCGATGTCGATGCCCTTGCGCGCCGCCTGTTCGACGAATACCTGGATGGCTTCCTGTATCAGTGTGTCGAGCGCCAGCGGTTCAAGCCGCGCCTTTTCGAAATGCAGCGGTTCGGCGCGCGCCAGCGACAGCAGCTGGTTGGTCTGCCGTATCATGCGCTCGGTGGCCGAGGTCATCAGTTGCAGCGATTGCTCAGTCTCGGCCCGGGCATGGTGGGCGCGCAGCCATTCTAGCTGGGTGTTGAGGCCGGCCAGCGGCGTGCGCAACTGGTGCGCCACATTGGCCAGAAAATCCTGGCGCGCCGCCGCACCCTCGCCCGCCCTGGCCAGCAAGCCATTAAAAGCCGCCACCACGGGCGCCAGCTCGTCAGGCAAGCGCTGTGGATCGAGCGGCGCCAGGTCATCGGCCCGGCGCGCATTGAGTTCGGCGCGCAAGCGCCCCAGCGGGCGCAGGCCATTGCTGACCGAAAACCAGATCACGCCCACGCTGGCGATGGCAAACAGCACTTCCATCAGCAGCAGCGCCCGCAACACGGCCTGGCGTTGCTGCTGTTGCGCCAGCGCGCTGGCAGGCGGCCCATGTTGTGCCGTGGCCGCAGCCGGCTGCAGCGGCAGCGCCGCCAGCTTGTAGGCGAGCACCGCGCCGGCCAGGTTGAGCAGCAGGATAGGCGCCAGCAGCCACTTGAACAGGCGTGCGCGGATGCTAGTCATGCATTGCGGGGACTGCTTCCAGCATGTAGCCAAAGCCGCGTATGGTGCGGATCGCGACGCCGCCATCGGCGATTTTCAGGCGCAGGCGCGAGATATACACTTCCACGGCGTTCAGCGTCAGGTCGTCGCCCCAGGGCAGGATGGCCTCGATGATCTGCTGCTTGGAGACCACGCGTGCGGCATGGCGCAGCAGGTATTCGAGCACCGTCCATTCGCGCACCGACAGCTCGACCAGCCGGTCGCCAATGCGGGCGCGGCGCGTGGCAACGTCCAGGCTCAGATCCCCCATGGACAACATCGCCGGACGTTCGCCCAGGCGGCGCGCCAGCGCGCGCAGGCGCGCCACCAGTTCGGCGCTGGCAAACGGCTTGACCAGGTAATCGTCGGCGCCGGTCTCAAGGCCGCGCACGCGGTCCTCAATGGCGTCGCGCGCGGTCAGCAGCAGCACCGGCAAGCGGCTGCCGCGTGCGCGCAGGCGCCGCAGCACCTCGATGCCATCGAGGCCGGGCAGGCCGATATCAAGCACCACTACCTCGGCGATGTCGAGACGCTGCAGCAACTGGTCGGCCTGGTCGCCATTGGTCACCACCTGCACCGTCATGCCGTGCGCGCCCAGCACCCGGCTCAGGCCGTCGGATAGCACGCTGTCATCCTCCACTACGAGTATCTGCATGGTGTGCGCCATTGATCAGGGTTTTGTGCATTATGCGCCGCCGGCGGACAGAAGCCCAGCCCCATACGCATAGACCATGTAGGAACAGGACTACAAACCATCCTAACCAAGGACTACACAGGTGCGTCCGCCCCTCTTATGTTCGCGAACTAACATTGCCAATAAAGTTAAGCCTATGCGTGAGGTACATCACGCAAAACGCCGAAATACGCTTTTGCAACACAGAATTTGTGAGGAAAAACATGATCAATGTCCAGAATACTCCCGCCAGCAAAACAACGCGCCCGCTTCGCGGTGGCGCCGCTGTCGCCGCCAACACGCGGCCGGTCGTCACTTTCAGCGGCGCCCAGCAAAACGAGTTGCTCGGCGCGTTGCCGCGCGAAGTGCTCGAATCGCTGTTCCCGCACCTGGAGCTGGTAACGCTGGCGTTCGGCAAGGAGCTGTTTGAAGCCGGCGGCGCCATGGATTATGTGTACTTCCCCACCACGGCCATCGTCTCGCTGCTGTACGTGATGGAAGACGGCGCCACCACCGAGATCGCCGTTGTCGGCCATGAGGGCGTGGTTGGCGTATCGATGTTCGACGGTGAGCGCGCCATGTGCAGCGCCGTCACGCAAGCTGCCGGTTATGGCTATCGCATGAAAACCCAGCATTTGCGCGCCGCGTTCAACCAGGGCGGCGCCCTGCCCGCGCTGCTGATGCGCTACAACACCGCACTGTTTGCGCAAATGGCGCAAAACGCTGTCGGTGGTCGCCACAGCTCGATCGAACAAAAGCTGTGCCGCTGGCTGCTCGACCGCCTCGACCGCTCGCCTGGCAATGCACTGAAAGTAACGCAGGAAATGATTTCGGTGATGCTCGGCGTGCGCCGTGAAAGCATTACCGCTGCCGCCGGCAAACTGCAGGACGAGGGCTTGATCACCTACCGCCGCGGCAATATCACGGTGCTCGACCGGGTGGCGCTGGAAGCCTACGCCGGCGAATGCTACAAGGTCGCCAAGACCGAGTACGACCGCCTGCTGGTTGACGTCGGCCGCTGCTGACCGGTCTGCGCCGGCACCAAAGCCGGCACCTGCGCTTTACACCTTCAGCACTGCCGCAGCGGCATCCCGCGCTTCTTCCTCAAACGCCGGCACGGCCCGGCGTTCCTCCTGCGGCATTTCACGCTCCCGGATCGGAATCATCACCTCGATGCAGGTGCCGCTGTCGTTTCTGCCACGGCGGATATTCAGCGTGCCACCGAGCAGCAAGGCACGTTCGCGCATGCCCAGCAAACCATGCGACATCGGCTTGGCGATATTGGCGGCCGAAATGCCGACGCCATCATCGATAATGCGCAGCGTAATGCCATCCTGGCTGCGGCTCAGCATGACCGACACGCGGCTGGCGCGCGCGTATTTGCGGATATTGTTGAGCGACTCCTGGACGATGCGGAACAGTGCAATCGACAGCTCGCCGGACTCGCGCGATTCGCGCGTGAGCTGCTCGATATCGTCGCCAACGCTGCAATCGCAGCGCACCTCGGCCATGCGGCTGAATTCCTGGCAATAGCTTTCTATCGCCGCGCACAGGCCCAGGTTGTCGAGCAGACTGGGACGCAGGTTTTCAACGATGCGGCGCTTCATTTCCACCACTTCCACCAGCGTGCCGCGTGCACGCTTGAGCTGCGCCGCCGACTCAGGATCGGCATCCTTGAGCTTGTGCGTGACGGCGGCAATATCCATGCTGATCGAGGTCAGGTGAGCGCCGATTTCATCATGCAGCTCGCGCGACAGCCGCGCTTTCTCTTCCTCGCTGATCGTGATCAGGTGGCGCGACAGCACCGATAGCTGCTCGGTGCGCTGCTCGACCTGCGATTCAAGATTTTCATTGGCGCTTTGTAGCGCATGCTCGGCTTGCGCCCGGTTGGCAAAACTGCGCCGCACCAGCTGGTAGAACATGATCAGCACGACGATGGCGACGGCGTTGATGCCCATCCCGAGCAGCACGGCCTTGTGGTATTCCTGGTAAAACATGGCGCTGCGCGCGCTCAGCGTTTCATTCTGCTCCTGCTCCATGATCACCACTTGCAGGCGGATTTCATCCATGCTGGCGCGTCCATCGCTGAGCTTGGCAATCTTGACGATTTCATCAAGGCCACCCTGGCGATACACGTCGAGCGCCTGGCTCATGATGGTCAGGCGGCGCCGTACCAGCGTTTTCAGCTGGGCCAGGTTTTTTAATTGATTGGGATTGTCGGCAAGCAGCTTTTCGAGCTCCTTGAATTCCATTTCGCTGTCGGCCAGCGCCGTGCGCGTCGGGCCCAGATAGGCGTCGTGGCCGGACAGGAAATAGCCGCGCATGCTGCTTTCAGCATCGAGCACGAGCACATTCAGATACTGCAGACGGTCGGCCACGCGCGCCGTCTGCCCGATCAGCACCTGGGCGCCGCGCAGGGCCTGAAGATTATGGAACAGGCTGAACCCGTTGACGATCAACAACAGCGCGCAAGTTACGCACAGAACGGTCTTGTACAGCGGCAAGCGACGATGCGGCGCTGAATCGACGGTGAAATACATCCTCTTCCTTCAATCAGTAAGGCGACAGCACGCCCAAGCCAATCAATTATAGACGGGAAGTAAGATGAGTGCGCACTGCAACAGTGCGCAAAGAAAAGATAGATGCCCGCCCGCACCACAGGGAACTTCCCCCGTGGAATCAAACATGGTTTGTTAGTCAAGCAGATTGTTTTTCATGGCGTAATAGGTCAAGTCGCTATTGGACTGCATGCCCATTTTTTCCATGATGCGGGTACGGTAAGTACTCACGGTTTTGATACTGAGCGACAGTGCCACACCGATATCGGACACAGTGGCGCCACGCGCCAGGCGCAGAAACACCTGGAACTCGCGGTCCGACAGCTCCGTGTGCAGCGCCGTGTTG
>JBEVNE010000011.1:0-16850 GCA_040508275.1 Duganella sp. | reverse complement strand
CGGAAACCCGCAGTTTTGAACACTTCAACCTCAAGCAACTGGCGCCGGCGGCCTTGCCCGTCGATGACGGCCGCCGCCTGCATGTGGAGCTGGCGCGTAGCAATGAAGGGCTGCCGACCGGGTTTTTCCAGGTGTTGTAGAACGCCCGACGGACCTACGACGGCATGTCGATCACATCGAACGGTGACTGCGTGGTGCTCAAAAAGGCCATGACGCTGCGCGCCCGTTCGCCGATGTCTTCGTGGCGGGTAGCGGCAATGCCGGCGCGCAGGCCGGGGATCACTTCGGTAATGTGCGGGCTGTCGTAGGCGTGCACCAGCAGCACTGCCAGTTCGGTGGCGCGGCCGCGGTTAAAGCGCATGCGCTGTTCCAGCGCAGCGAGTAGCTCACGCTGCATGCGCGGCGTGGGGTTGGTAATTTCTCCGAAAACCAGCGGCGTGTTGCTAATAGCTTCGCACAGGCGGTTTTCGATATCGTCCGGCTTGACGTAAGAGGCAATATCGAAATAGCTGCCGTTCCAGTGCGTGCGTTCATATGGATGGCCGGCGGGGAAAGCACTCACGGTTTCAAAGCCCAGCATGTAACTGAGCTGGCGCAGCCATTTTAAAATGATAGGATTCATGCCGCCATTTTATCGCGAGCGCTTAGCTGCCGTGTGCTTTTGAAAAGACATTCATCACCACCACGCCGGCGATAATCAACGCCATGCCGATCAGCGCCGGCAAGTCCAGCTTTTGTCCGAATACCAGCCAGCCAACGGTGGTAATCAGAACGATGCCCACACCCGACCAGACGGCATAGGCTATGCCCACCGGAATGGTGCGCAAGGTCAGCGACAGAAAATAAAACGCCACGCCGTAGCCGACTACCACCAGCACCGACGGCAACAGCCTGGTAAAACCCTCGCTCGATTTCAGGGCCGAGGTGGCAATGGTTTCGGAAATGATGGCGATGGCGAGAAAAAGCCAGTTTTTCATGGGGATGTCCTGTGCGGTAATGGTCGCGGCATTATGCATGGGACGTTAAACGGGCGCCAGTCTTGTCAAGTGCGGGAATTTCTGAGCACGTGGGTATATAAATCCTGCTTGGCCTTGCGGGTTTGGCAAACGCCACGTTAAAAAAACACGCGCAAAAAAAGGGCCGGGGAATGCCCGGCCCAACAGGGAGACTCGATCTTACAGCAATTTTCTCAGCCGTGTGCCGGCTGCCCGAATTTGCCGGCGCGAAAGTCTTCCACCGCCTGCACGAGTTCGGCCTGGGTATTCATCACAAACGGGCCGTGTTGGGCGATGGCTTCGTTCAGCGGCTTGCCGGCCAGCAGGATCAGGCGGGTGGCCTCGGCGGCGTGAACGCTGCCAAAATTGTCGAGCATCAGGAAAGGATCGAGACGGCGTGGCGTTGCCACACTGGCAGCGCGGCGCATTGCCCTCGATGCGCTTACGCTCTATGCATCGCCGGCCTACACCAGCGTGCGCGGTTTGCCAGAGCATCCCGACGATCTGTTCCGCCACGATCTGCTCAGTTTGCCGCCTCGTATCAATGGCTTGATCCGCTGGACGCTGGTGCGCGGCAAAACGCAGTGGCAGCGCGCGCTGCCGCTGCGCCAGGGCCGTCCGTGCTCTAGCGCAAATTGCCCATGGCTTCGCCCAGGCGCACCGGCCCGGCCGGTTGCCAGGCGGGATTGAATTGCAGCGCGTCCTTGGGGAATAACATCACCACCGTGGAACCCAGCAGGAAGCGGCCCAGCTCGGCGCCCTGTTTCAGTTCGATGTTCTGGTCTTCATACGTCCATTCGGTGACCTGCGGCAGGCGCGGCGGGTTGACCAGGCCGTGCCACACGGTGGCCATGCTGCCGACGATAGTGGCGCCCACCAGCGTCATCACTAATGGTCCATGGGCGGTGTCGAACACGCAGACCACGCGTTCGTTGCGGGCAAACAGGCCCGGGATGCCGCGCGCGGTCGTGGGATTCACCGAGAACAGTTCGCCCGGCACATAAATCATGCGCGTCAGCTTGCCGTCGCAGGGCATGTGGATGCGGTGATAATCACGCGGGCTGAGGTACAGATTGGCAAAACTGCCGTGCTGGAATTTTGCCGCCAGCGCTGCATCGCCGCCCACCAGCGCCGTGGTACTGAACTTGTGGCCCTTGGCCTGGAAAATCTGGTCGCCTTCAATCGCGCCAAACTGGCTGATGCGGCCATCGACCGGGCAGATAAAGGCGGCGTTTGCCAGCGGACGCGCATCGGGGCGCAGGGCGCGGGTAAAGAATTCATTGAAGCTGGTGTAGCTGGCAATGTCGGGATTCAGTGCTTCGCTCATGTTTACGTCGTAACGGCCAACAAACCAGCGGATCAGGCGCGTGGTTTTGGCGCCGCCTTTGGTGCCAGCCACGCGGCCAGCGAAGTTGGTCAGCGCTCCCTTGGGAAGCAGGTATTGGGGCAGTACGGCGAGACGATCGGACACGATGGCATTCCAGTGATAAGTAGAGCGATCGGGCATTATAGACGCCCGCGCGCAGGATTTGTAATTGGCGCTGACAGTTTGCGATCGGCGCCCGCTGTATCGTGGTGCAAGGCGGCTTGGCGCAGTATTACTAGCGATCTGGAAGCGCTTCTGCCGCAGATAATCAGCGCCTGCCATCGCCGGATAAATCCTGTAGGTCATCCTATTCAACGATTTAGATTATCTGCTTGCATCGGCGATGCGCAACGCTGATGCGTCCGATTGATGTACGGAATTGTGGAAAATATTCGGTTTTATCGTTATATTGGTATTTGTGGCAAGTAATTCTGGAGAATCATGGCAAAGTTATGGTAAATTGCGGGTATAAAATTCTCACACATTCTCACCTGTGGTTTTTTAGTAAACAATCAGCCGACAACAAGGATTGAACATGACGACCTACCAAGAGTACAAAGCAAAGATCGCCGAACTTGAAAACCTGGCGGAAACTGCTCGCAAAAACGAAATCACTGAAGCCAAGGAACAAGTTCTGGCCATCATGCGTCAGCATGGTTTGAGCCTTGCCGATCTGGCGCCGGTCAACAAAGCCAAGCCTGTCAAAACCCGTGCCCCCGTACCGGTCAAGTACCGTGACGATGCCAGCGGCCAAACCTGGACCGGCCGTGGCCGTGCACCAAAATGGCTGGAAGGTAAAGACCGCGATCAATATCTGGTCAAGTAATCGTTATGAAGATGGGGCTGGCGTTGTTTGCCAGTTCCATTTTTAGCGGTCCAGTGTTAAACACGGTTTTATCGCTGTACACCTGGGTCTGCTTTTCTCTTTTTCTTGGCTGTGGCTTTGTACTTAAATGCTGGCCTTAAGTTCCCATGCGTCAATGCGTTGCTTTTCTGTTGAAAGGTAAGCGTATCCGAGGCAGCTTTGCCGTTTTCATGCGATGATGGCGGTATGGCATCGATTCCACTTTTCCCCCTCAATACCACTTTGTTCCCGGATGGGCATTTGCCTTTGCAAGTGTTTGAGGTCCGTTATCTGGACATGGTTAAACGCTGTATCGAGCAAGAGGAAGAATTCGGCGTTGTTTCTCTGGTAGAAGGCAGTGAAACCCGCGTACCCGATAAAACCGATACATTATCGGGCGCCGGCACCATGGCACGTATTACCGAATGGGCCTCGCCCATGGCCGGTTTGCTGCAAATATCGTGCGTGGGCACCACGCGTTTTCATGTGCGCTCCGCGCAACAGCTCAAGCATGGTTTATGGATGGGAGAAGTCGATATCGTCGCCGACGATATGGTGGTGCCTGTCCCGGCGGAACAGCAGGACGTGGCCAACGCCCTCGGTTCGCTGATCCGTTCGCTGCAAAAGAAACAGCTGGACACCAGCAAAATGCCGCTGGCGCCGCCGTACAGGCTCGATGAAGCAGGCTGGGTAGCCAATCGCTGGTGCGAATTATTGCGCCTGGCGCCGGAGGAAAAACAGCGTTTGCTGTTGCAGGAAAATCCTGTGCTGCGCCTGGAGCTTATCCAGGATGTGTTGAGTGAAAACGGCTTGCTCGATTAAGCCTCAGGTCCCTATTAATCGCCGGCGTGTGCCTTGCTGGCATCGATGGCATGTACCCGGACTGACCACATTACCCCCATCACCAGCAGCACCATGGCCGCCGTCTCCAGCACGCGCGGCGCTTGCTGGCGATATAAAAAGCCGTAGAACAGCGCAAACAGTGTTTCAAACAGGATCAACTGGCCCGACAGCGTGAGCGGCACCTTGCGGCTGGCGACGTTCCACAGCTGGTTGCCGATCACCGAGGCGCCCAGCGCCAGCGCGGCGTTGACTATCCAGAATACAGTCCAGTCGCGGCCACTGGCCACGGCGCCGGCGCCGGTCACGTCGGCGTGGAACACGGCCAGCGCCGCCAGCGCCATCACCAGCGCGATCAGGCCACTGGAAACGCCATACAGCGCCGACCATTCGCCGCTGCTGAAATGCGGGTTGCGCTTGAGGTAGCGCGCATTATCGACGGAATACCAGGTCCAGCACAGCAGGGCGCCGACAGCGCAGGCCACACCGGCCAGCTTGTGCCCGAGCGGCGCCAGCTCCTGCGCGGCCGTGCCGCCGTCATGCGAAAACACATCGACATTGATGCAGACGATGCCGGCCGCCACCAGCAGCAGCGGCCAGGCCAGCTGGCGCAGCGGCACGGCGCCGTGGTCCTTGCGGCCCATCAGCGTGACGGTAATCGGCAGCACGCCGATGATCAGCGAGGTGGCCGATACCCCGGCCAGCTGTACGCCAAACGCCAGCAGCATGTAATAGACGATATTCCCGGCCAGCGCATGCTTGACCATGGCGGCGATATCGTGGCGGTCGAGCCGGCGCAGCAGCG
The DNA here is from genome assembly GCA_040508275.1 of Duganella sp. Classification (GTDB taxonomy): domain Bacteria; phylum Pseudomonadota; class Gammaproteobacteria; order Burkholderiales; family Burkholderiaceae_D; genus Rugamonas. The sequence continues at coordinate 12,000 of JBEVNE010000011.1, read as the reverse complement.
CCGGCAGGCGCGGGAACATGATGGCAGCCGCAATCAGACCGTAGGCGATATAGCGCCCGCAAGCCATTTCCAGCGGCGTAAACGCGGTCAGATACGCGGGCGCGATGAACACCATGCCCCACAGCGCGCCCGCCAGCAAACCGCACATTACACCTTGCCACATAAACGCCTTAATACACGGTGCACGGTCTGAGGAGACGAGGTGGTGTCAGAAGTAGCTCAGACCGAGAGCGGCCTTGACTTCGTCAGCGGTCTTGGCCGCCACTTCGCGCGCGCGCAGCGTGCCTTCCTTGAGGATCTGCAGAATGTGGCCGCGGTCCTGCGCCAGTTCTTCTCGGCGTGCGCGGATCGGCGCCAGCATTTCCTGCAGCACCACTTCCAGGCGCTTCTTGACGATGGAGTCGCCCAGGCCGCCACGGACATAATGGGCTTTCATTTCTTCGAGCTTGTCTTTTTCAGGATCGAAAGCGTCGAGATAGATAAAGGCGACGTTGCCTTCCAGGTGGCCAGGGTCTTCCACGCGCAAGTGCAGCGGATCGGTGTAGACCTTTTTGACGGCAGCGGTGATTTCGCTGGCGCTGGCGCCCAGGTTGATGGTGTTGCCGAGCGACTTGCTCATCTTGGCCTTGCCGTCGGTGCCCGGCAGGCGGCCGATTTCCGGCACCAGCGCCTTGCATTCGAGCAGAATCTCGCGGTTGGCAATGCGGTTAAAGCGGCGCACGATTTCGTTGGTCTGCTCGATCATCGGAATCTGGTCTTCGCCGACCGGCACGATGGACGCTTTAAAGGCCGAAATATCGGCCGCCTGCGAGGCCGGGTAGGTGAGGAAGCCGGCCGGAATATCGCGCTCAAAGCCGCGCAGGGCGATTTCGGTCTTCACCGTGGGGTTGCGCTCGAGGCGGGCCACGGTGACCATGTTCAGGTAATAAAAAGTCAGCTCGGCCAGTTCGGGAATCTGCGACTGGATCAGAATGGTCGACTTGGCCGGATCGATACCCACCGCCAGGTAGTCGAGCGCCACTTCGACAACGTTGCGGTGCACCTTGTTGGTGTCGTCCATATTGTCGGTCAGCGCCTGCGAATCGGCCAGCATGATGAATTGCTGGTAGTCGTGCTGGTAAGCCACACGGTTGCGCAGGCTGCCCACGTAGTGGCCCAGGTGCAGCGGGCCGGTGGGGCGGTCGCCGGTCAGGATCACGGCGGGGCCCTTGCCAGCGTTGGCTGCTGGTGCGGTGGAGATAACTTGGGACTGGTCAGGCTGGTTCATCAGGGTTCCTTGCGTTGCCCCGGCCTGGCATGACGATGTGATCAAGGCCACCAGGCAGGGGCGGCGTTGATAAAAATATCACATCACTATGGGAAAACAGTGGCCGCGTTGGTCAGGAGCGGCGCCAATTGCCGCGCGAGCGCAGCACAGGCTGAATGGAGAGGGCAGATGTGGCGAAAAAAATCATGCCGTATGGTTGCAGTTCAGCGCGCGTCTGTCAAGAGAGCCGTCAGCGCGACTCCCGCGCATCGCGCGCGCGTACGCCGCTGTTGAGCATTTCTCCGCCAAAGTAGCGCCGGTAGCTGTCGATGAACTGGTTGGCGCGGGCCGATTTTTCCAGCCCGTCGATCAGCACCTGCTGGTCTTCGCGCGCCAGCGCCTTCGATACATACACGCCGCTGTAGCGCCACGGCAGTTCGGCAATGGCTTCGGTGCGCAGGCGTTCAAGCATGCCCTGCACGCGCTGTTCGCGCTGCGCCACGCTGATGATCAGTGACGGCCCCATGATGGTCAGATCGGCCGAACCGGCATGCAGCAGGCGCGCCACGGCGGTCACGTCCACCTCGACAAACAAGCGTCCCTGTTTGGCCAGCTCGCTGGTGAGCGCGGTGTAGCCTTCGCCATAGTCGAAGCCGCGCACCACGGCCACGCGCAAATCGCGCCGCGCCAGCAAATCCTGGGCGCTGCTAATCGGTGCATGGTTGCCTTCGAGGGAGATGAGCACGGGCCGTATCGATACCAGCGGTACAAACGTGCCATGGCGGTCGCGTTCCGGTGTGGGCGAGGCAGGCAGGAACAGGTCGGCCTGGCCCAACTGGTACAGCGCCACCAGGCGCGCTCTCGGCACCATGGTGTACTCGAATTTGCAGCCGATTTTTTCGGCCACGCCGCGCAGCACATCGGGATAAATGCCGCGCACCTTGTCCATCTCGGCGATCACGCTGGAACCGCTCGGCGACAGCGGCACCGAGATCGGGCGCGAGCAGCCGGAGCCGGCTTGGACCGCCGGCGCGCTGGCCGCCAGCGCCGCTGCAAACAGAAGGGTTTTCATGTTGGAGTCACCTGGGTGGGATGGTGGCGAAAATAGCGGCGCGCCACGACAATGGCGCCGGCCTGCATGGCCGCGCACAGGAAAAAGGTGGCGCCGATGCGCCAGTCGTCAGCAGGCAGACGGCTGACCTGGGCCAGGATGGCGGCGCCGATCAGCGGCATGACGATCACGCCGGCGCTGCTGATCGATTGCAGTGATCCCATCAACTCGCCCTGTTCTGCGGCCGGCGTGGCGCGCGATATCAGGCTTTGCAAGGCCGGCCCGGCGGCAAACGCCAGTACATTGCAGACGATCAGCACATACATCATCCAGCCTTGAGTCGCCAGGCCGTAGCCCAGATAAGTCAGCGCGCCCGAGGTCAGGCCGAGCAGCGACAGCCGCACCTCGCCCCAGCGTTTGATCAGCATGCCGAGCAGACCGGCCTGCACCACGGCCGCCGTCAGGCCCACGCAAAATAGCGCAAAGCCGTTCTGGCCGGGCGTCCAGCTGAAGCGGAAGGTGGTGTACAGCACCCAGGTGGTGTGCAGCATCATCTGCGCGCAGGTGACCAGCGTAAAGGTGAGAATCAGGCCGCGTATGTCGGTGCGGCGCGCCAGCCGGGTAAGCGAGGCGAAGGGGTTCAGGCGCGCCTTGTTGAACGGCGCGCGGCCTTCCGCGGGCAGCGATTCGGGCACGGCAAACCAGCCGTAGATGAAATTGGCCGCCGACAGCGCGCCGGCGACGTAAAACGGCAGGTGCAGATTGACGCCGCCCAGCAGGCCGCCCAGCATCGGGCCGCAGATAAAGCCAAGGCCAAAAGCTGCGCCCACCTTGCCAAAACTCCTGGCGCGGTTTTCCGGCGTCGAGATATCGGAGGCATAGGCCGACGCCACCGACATGCTGGCCGACGACATGCCGCCGATCACGCGGCCGATGAACAGGCAGGCCAGGTTGGGCGCCCAGGCCGTGGCCAGAAAATTGATGCACATGCCGGCCATTGAATACAGCAGCACCGGGCGCCGCCCAACGCGGTCGCTCAGCGCGCCCAGCATGGGCATGAAAAGGAACTGCATCAGGCCGAAGGTGGCGCTCATCACACCATACCACCACGACTGGTCGTCGCGCGAACCGGTAAATTCGCCCACCAGCAGCGGCAGCACTGGCACGATCAGGCCCACGCCCAGCATGTCGATGAACACGCAGATCAGCACAAAATTCAGGTTGCCTGCTGGTGCAGCGGAGGTGGCGGCAGGCTTGGCGGTGGACAGTGTCATGAGGGGGCAGTAAAAACGGATCAGGCAGCCGGAGCGCCCGACCATTCGCTGACGAAGCGGTCGCGGAATGCCACCAACTCGGCAAAGCGTTGCTGGCCCAGGCGCTGGCCGGCGGCTGTTTGCATGGTGCCGGGCAGGGTAGCGAGCTTGGTGTCGATATGGTCGAGCGCATAGCGCTTGTCGTCGCGCGTGCGCGCCAGGGCCAGCGGGTCGTCGCCATGGGCCAGGGCCGAGCCCATGCGGCCGGCGATATAAAACAGGCGCGCCAGGCCCACTGCGCCCAGGGCGTCGAGGCGGTCGGCATCCTGGACGATTTGCGCTTCGATGGTTTGCGGCGCAATGGCGGCGGAAAAGCTGTGGGTTTCGATGGCGTGCGCCACGGCGGCCAGCTTGGATGGCGGGAAATCGAGCTCCGCCAGGCGCTGGGTGGCCAGCGCGGCCGCCCGGCGCGAGGCCAGGTGGCGTTCGGGATCGTTCTTGGCCAGGTTGACCAGATCATGCAGATAGCAGGCCGCCAGCACCACCAGGGCGTCGGCCTCGGGATAGTCGGGCAGCAGCATGGCGGCGTTGCGCCATACGCGGTGCAGGTGCTCGATGTCATGCGCGCCATCGGTATGCTGGTCGGCGCAAGCGAGCGCTACCAAACGCGGCTGCCAACTGTTGAGCGTGCTGTTCATGGAACTCCTGTCATTAAATAAACATGATACCGTGGGGAGCGATGATTGTGCAGAGGAAATTCATGACGCGTGAGAATTATTTTCTTGTTAATTTTTATTGATGGATAAGCAGTAAGTAAGCGCTAAGTAAGCAGCAAGCATGCAGGAAGTAAGCGGCAGCTTGTCAAATGCTTACCTCTGTTGTTTTTGATAATGTTATTTATTGCCAGAGCGCATTTAATTGGTGTCATGCAACTTGACTTGGGGTAACATTGAGGGCATAAACTTTTGTGTTAAGGATGCACCACATGACCAGCAACGTAAGCGAACTGCACGGCAACTCGACCGCCGGCGAATACCTGGCTTTTACCCTGGGCCAGGAAGAATATGGGATCGACATCCAGAAGGTGAGCGAGATCCGCAGCTACGAAACGCCAACCCGCATCGCCAATGCGCCGGAATTCGTCAAGGGGGTGGTCAATCTGCGCGGCATCATTGTGCCGATCGTCGACATGCGCATCAAATTCAACCTGGGTACGCCAAGCTATGACCAGTTCACCGTGGTCATCATCCTCAATATCGGCCACCGCGTGGTGGGCATGGTGGTGGACCGGGTGTCCGACGTGACCACGCTGACCCATGATCAGATCAAGGCAGCGCCAGAAATCGGCTCGGCCATCAACACCGACCATATCGTCGGCCTGGGCACCATCGATGAGCGCATGCTGATCCTGGTCGATATTGACAAGCTGATGTCGAGCGAAGACATGGGCCTGATCGAAAGCACTGCCCTCGCCGCATAAAAGCGGTCAGCTTCATCCGCAGCATCAACCCCACTTTCGGTATCGGACACCCCGGCGCTTGCAGTGGGGTTTTTTGTCGCCGTCACTGATACCGCAAGTTAACTTTTGTTTTTGATCGAGAGACAGGCATGGCTATGTTGGCGAACATCAGTATCGGCAAGCGCTTGGCGTTGGGTTTTACGGTGATCCTGGCGTTTGCCATGCTCATTACCGGGATAGGCGTATGGCGCCTGCAGGGCGTGGCGTCGGCCACCGCCGACATGATGCAGGTGCCGCTGGCCAAGGAACGCATGATCGGCGACTGGTCCAGCAATATCGACAGCGCGATACGGCGCACCACCGCGATTGCCCGCAGCAGCGACGCCAGCCTGGCGGCCTTCTTTGCCGAGGAAGCCAAGGCTTCGTCGGCGCGCTCGTCCGAGTTCCAGAAAAAAATCGAGGAACTGGTGACTGACGCCGACGAGAAAGAACTGTTTGCCCGCATCGGCGAGCAGCGCAAGGTCTACCTGTCCTCGCGCGACCAGCTGAGCAAACTCAAGGCCGCCGGCCAGCTCGACGAAGCCAACCAGATTTTCGATACCGTGTTCCGCCCCGGTACCGCCAAGTACCAGGAACTGATCGCCGACCTGCTCAAGATGCAGCGCGCCAAAATCGACGCCACTGCAGCCCATATCGACGCCGTGGCCGACAGCAGCCGCAACCTGCTGCTGGTGCTGGCAGCGCTGATGCTGAGCTTTGGCGTGGTCAGCGCATGGCTGCTCACCACCGGCATTACCGGCCCGCTGCGCGAAGCGGTGGCGGCGGCGCGGCGCGTGGCCAGCGGCGACCTGACCGGCCGCATCGAGGCGCACTCCAGCGATGAAACCGGCCAGCTGCTGGCCGCGCTCAAGGAAATGAACGCCAGCCTGCTCGGCATCGTTATCGAAGTGCGCAGCGGCACCGACCATATCGCCACCTCGTCCACCGAAATCGCCGACGGCAACCAGGACCTGTCGCGCCGCACCGAGCAGCAGGCCGGCGCGCTCGAAGAAACCGCTTCGTCGATGGAAGAAATCACCTCCACCGTCCGCCACAATGCCGACAATGCGCGCCAGGCCAACCAGCTGGCGGCATCGGCCGCGCAGGTAGCAGTAAAAGGCGGCGCCGTGGTGGCAGAGGTGGTCGGCACGATGGAATCGATCAACCAGTCGTCGCAGCGGATTGTCGATATCATTTCGGTCATCGACGGCATCGCCTTCCAGACCAATATCCTGGCGCTGAACGCGGCGGTGGAGGCGGCGCGCGCCGGTGAGCAGGGACGCGGCTTTGCGGTGGTGGCGTCGGAAGTGCGCAACCTGGCGCAGCGTTCGGCCTCGGCCGCCAGGGAAATCAAGGAACTGATTGGCGATTCGGTCGATAAGGTCAGCCAGGGCAGCCGGCTGGTGGCCGACGCCGGCGCTACCATGGATGAAATCGTGCGCAGCGTGGCGCGCGTGAGCGACATGATCACCGAAATCACGGCAGCCAGCAGCGAGCAAAGCGCCGGCATCAACGAAGTCAATCAGGCCATCGGCTCGATGGACGCCGTGACCCAGCAAAATGCCGCGCTGGTTGAGCAGGCGGCGGCTGCCGCCGAATCGATGCAGCAGCAGGCCGCTGCACTGGCGCAGGCGGTGGCGGTATTTAAGGTGGATGGCGCAGCGCTTGCGCCAAGTCCCGCAAGATCGGCAAATTCGGCAAGGCCGCCAGCAGCCAGGCCGGTGCGGCAAGTGCTGCAGCTGGCCGAATCTACCGGCCGCTGATGCGCCTGTAACGCAGCGTTTTAGCGCGCCGTTAGTACGTGGACGGCGCCTCTGCAGACGCGCCGGCGATGGCCTGCTGCGACAGGCGGTCGGCTTCGCTGTTGCGGTGGCGCGGCACCCAGCACAGGCGCACCGTGCCCAACCCCGCCATGCAGGCAGCCACGCGGGCGCGATGCGCCTGCAGCCCGGCCGCCTGCTGCTTGCTGTTGACATCATTGATCACCACCTGGCTGTCGCCGTAGACCAGCAGATCGCGCGCGCCAGCAGTGCCGGCCGCTTCCAGCAGCGCCGTCAGCGCCAGGTATTCGGCTTCGCCGCTGTTGCCATAGCCAGCCAGGCGGCTGATTTCCACGCGTTCGCCGTCCGGCCCGCACAGCAGCGCGCCGATACCGATACGGCCCGGATTGGGGTGGGCCGAACCATCGAACCAGCCGCGCCAGCCACCGGTGGGCACGCTACGGGCGGCAGTGCGCAGGGCCAGTCGCTGTGCTTGCGCCGCCTTGCTGGCGCTGCGCCGGGCGCTCTCGCGCTGGCGTTCCAGTTCGCGCGCCGCCAGCAAGGCGGCCAGTCCGTCCTGGCCGGCTGCCTGTTCCAGCACATTGTGCAAAGCCTGCTGTTCCGTGACCTGCGTGCGGCGCACCAGGCGGCGCGCCGCCACGCGCTCGCCGTGATAGGCGGCGCTGGCCAGGTCTTCCCATGTGGGTTGGTGGTTCAAATGTTCATCCTGTCCTGCTGAGATCAATCGGCTGACATCAATCGCGGCGCGGATTGTCAGGGCGCCGGTCGTGGCGGTTCGGCACGCCATCGCCATCGCGGTCACGGTCGTAGCGGTTGGGTACGCCGTCGCGGTCGTTGTCGCCGCGTCCACCGTGGCCTCCATGGCCTCTATTATCTCCGCGCTTGTCGTGGCCATAGTGATTGCCCTGGTTGCCGTAGTAATTGTGTTGCGGCTCATGGCGCGGCCCCGGGCGATAGTGGCCGCGGTTGTCGTGATGGTCGTAGCGGTTGGGGATGCCGTCGCGGTCACGGTCGCCGTTCGGGCCACGGTTCCAGCGCGCCGCTTCGCGGTACCAGCGGCCGTCGCGCTGTACCCAGTGCGGCTGCGAATATACATAGCCGGGACGCACGGCCACCCAGTTGCCGCCTACCCACACGTGGCGCTGGCTGCGCCAGTCCCAGTAGCCAGGCGACCAGATATAACCGTGGCGCGGCGGCGGTATGCGCTCGTAGCGCGGCGGTGGCGGCGGATCGCCAATCACGATGGTGACGCCGACCTGCGGCGAAGCGGCGGCGGTGGCCGGCGCCAAAGCGGCGGCACCAAGCGTCAGCAGGGCGGCGGTAACAAGGGCGGATGAGCGAATAATCATGATGGTTCTCCTGTGCGGCATTGGGTGCTATGCGTTGAAAGCACTATATCAAGCGGCACAGGCAAGCACGTTTGACTGATGCAACTTTTTACATATGACACAAACACGGGGCGAAATTGTAAGCGAAGCCTGAATAACCGTTGCACACCGCATGCATGGGTCTATGGCGGCCTTCGAAATTTGAGACGATTTTCCATGCCCCTCCGCTAACAGGCGGTAGCGCTGCCTGTGCGCGCACAACCCGTCCGGAGGACCGCCGCCCATGCCGCCATTGTTTCGCCACTACCTGCAACTGTGGGCCGAACGCCGTCGCGCGCGCCGCCGCCAGGCCAATCTGCGTGCCGGCCAGCGGCAGCAGCAGCGTCCTTTGCTGGCCATTGTGGGGCGGGGTGAGCGCGCCGCTGCTCTCGCTGGCGCCGAGCAGCGCCGTCGCTGGCCGGCTTCGGTGCAGTGGGTGGGTGCTGCAGCCGTGCTGGCGGCGCTGCTTGGCGCCATGCTGATAGCCGGCCATGCACGCCACCTGGGGGCGGCGACCATCAGCACACCGCAGGCGGCGGGCCAGGCGCGGGCGGCGCTGGCCTTGCAGTCGGCGCTGCCGGGCGCCGAATTCAGCGTGCCTGAACAGGCTGGCGCCAGTACCAGCCTGCACCCCAGCGGCGCGCTGCTGGTATTGGCCGGCATGCACGCCGCGCCGGCCGTGCGCGTGGATCTGTGTGCGCAAATGCGCGGCGCTGCCGACCCGCGCCTGCTGCCGCTGCGCATCGGCTATCGCTTCGACGACGTGGCGCGCTGGGCCGCGCACAATCGCGCCGCGCAGGCGACGGCAGGAAGCGGGCAGCAGGCCGCAGTTTCGCTGCGCAATGTGCTGCTGGTTGCCGACGGCGGCGACCCCGCGCAGGCGATGCCCGAATTGCAGCTGGAAGGCGTGGCGCGCGCCGATTTCAGCGATCCGCACAGCGAACCGCTGCGTCTGAGCTGGCGCAGCCGCCACGGCCAGGCGCGCTGGATCAGCGACGCCACGCTGGGCCAGGTCGAGCAGGGCACCCGCGGCGAGGTGGCGCTGCGCCAGCAGGGCTGGCTGCTGTGGGGCAGTGCCTCGGCCTTGCGTATCGAGCGCCGCGCCAATGTGCTGTGCCCGCAGGCGGGGGAACTGCTGGTGCAGCGCTATGGCGCCGCAGCCAAAGACGAGGGCGAAGAAGACGGCCCGGCCCTGGTGACGGCGTTCCCGGCGCGCGGCCAGGCGGTCAGCGCCTACCTTCCCAGCGGGCGCTACCAGGTGCCGCAGGCACCAGCAGCGGCGCTGGAAGACCAGGCGCTGTTTGCCGCCTTGCAGCAGCATGGCCTGCTGCGCCTGAACAGCGCCGGCCTGATCGAACTGGCGCCGCGTGACCTGCCGCAGTGGCAGGCGGCGGCGCCGCAGGAGCGCGTGACGGACATGGACAATTGGCGCCAGGTGGTGGGCTCTGACACCGCCAGACTGTTCAAACGGCTGTACTACCAGGCCGACGGCGCCTATGTGCGCCAGCAGATCGATATTTATAACAGCGAGCGCCAGTTGCTGGCGTGGCGGTTGAACGACTCGCCAACGCAGCAGCCGGCATGGCGCGCCAGCATCGGTAGCGGGCATGGCGCCATGCCGGTGACCACCAGCAGCCAGATGCCGGCGGCGGCCGCGCGCCTGTTTGCCACGCTGCCGCAGGGCTGGCAGCCGTGGGTGCGGGTGGCGCGCTGGCCATCGGGCGGCGAGCCGGCCGCGCTGCAACTGTCGCTGCCCGTGCTTGCCAGCGCTGGTGCGCCTGACATGCGGCTGATGGTGGTGGGAAGGGTAGGGCGCGTGAGCGGCGCCAGTGCGCAGTTCAGCAATGCCTGCACGGGCCGCGCCTGCCGCCGGCCCGACGCCGTGCAGGAACTGCTGCTGACGCCACAGCCGGGCGCGCGCAGCGTGCAGCTTGAACTGTGGCCGCTCGACATCGATGCACCCGGCGACGAGCAATACCGCCACCTGCGCCTGCGCGGCGACAAGCTGGTGTGGCAGCCGCTGGCGCAGCCATCCGCCAGCGGTGCTGTACGCGCCGAAGCGGCGCCGGCGTTGGCACCTACGTTGGCAAGGTCAGTGCGCATCGAAGACCGCAACGGCAGCACGCTGTGGAGCGACCGTGAGCCCACGGTTGGCGCCGTCAATGCCGGTCTGGCGCCGCTGCTGGGCTTTGGCCCCGAGCACGCCGGCAGTATCGCCGGCATGCTCGCCCGTGCCAGTGCCGCGCCAGCCACCGCCGCCACACCGCTGAACGCCAGACTGACCCTGGACCTGCCCTTGCAGGCACTGGGCCAGCAACTGCTCGACTGCCTGGCCATGCGCCAGGGCCGCTGGCAGGGTGGCGCCTGCACAGGTGGCCAAACGCCGCCGGCGGCGCGCCGTGCCGGTCTGGTGCTGCTCGATGCCGAAAACGGCGATGTGCTGGTGGCGGCCGGCGCCGGCGCGGGAGAGGTCAACGCCGGCAACTGGCGCGAAGTGCGTGATTTCGATCGCAGCAATCCTGCCCGCAGCCCGCTGCGCCTGCCGGCCTTGCAGCACGATGGCGGCGCCCACCAGAGCCCCGGCTCCACCTTCAAAGTGATCAGCGCGCTGGGGCTGGAGCTGGCGGCGGCGCAAGACCCCCAGCTCGATGCACTGCTGGGGGGGATGCCGCTGGAGGCGATCAACCGCATGGCGCGCCAGCGCGGCTTTGATTTCGACACGGGCGCCGCCAGCTATCCGGACAACCCCCGGCTGGCCCACATCACCAATTACCGCGAACAGTCGCTCGAACGCCGTGCCCATGAAGGCCGTCTGGGGCTTGCGCAGGCGCTGACTTACAGCCTGAATACCTGGTTTGCCTGGTCGGCGGAATTGAGCGACCGCAGCCTCTTTGGCCGCGCCGACGGCGGTGCACCGGCGATCCAGGCGCTGGACCCCAACGCGCTTGACGCGGTGCGGCCAATCGTGGCGGCGGCGCACAAGTTGGGCTTTGAGCGCCCATTGCGGCTCGACGGCGGCCTGCTGCCGGCCAGCTTCGACTGGCGCCGCTGGGATGCGCTGCAAACCACGCCATCCCATATCGACACCATCCATACCCGCCACGAGCTGCGCCAGATGGCCATCGGCCTGCGCATGCAGGCCACGCCCCTGCAGATGGCGCTGGCCTCGGCAGCCATCGGCCAGGGCCAGCTGGTGGCGCCGCGGCTGTTGCTGGCGCTCGATGGCAGGGACAGCGTGGCGGCGCCCGGCAAGCCGCTGGGGGCAAGGCTGGAGCGCATCCGTGCCGGCATGAAGGGTGTGGTCGATGTGGGTACCGGCGCCGGCGCCTTCAAGGCTCCCGCACTGGCTGGCGTGCGCGCCAGCCTGTATGGCAAGACCGGCACCGCGCCCACCGGCGAAAATAGCGCCACCGTTTGGTTTACCGGCTGGCTGGAACCGGGCAGCCTGCCAGGCCAGCGGCGCCGTCTGGCGATGGCGGTGTTTGTCAGCCATTCGCCGGCCACCGGCGGCGAGCACGCAGCGCCGGTGGCGGCGGCGCTGCTGGCGGCGCTGGCGCAACCGCCTGGACAGAGTGCTCAAGTGGGCCGGCAAATGGCAAAATAGGATGGAAAAAACGCCTGTAGTCGGCTTAACGGACGCCGTGTAACTATGGCATGATGCCCGGGCGTGCGCGATGGCGTGCATGGACTTGATAACGACGGGACTGTATGCGCTTGCCAGGCACTCGCTACCAGGAGCACGGCTGGGAACACGTGCGCAAGCTGCTGGGACTGTGTTCGCTGCCGGCCCTGCGGCGCCTGCCG
>JBEVNE010000431.1:0-31595 GCA_040508275.1 Duganella sp. | reverse complement strand
GATTTTTTCAGCAGGTGGCCGCCGACTTTCTCCAGCCACTCGGGTTCGATACGGGCCACGCAGCGTGCATACAGGCGCGTGGTATCGACCAGCTCGGCCGCCATCACCCACTTGCCCGGCTTTTTCAGCAGCGACGAACCAGGCCAGATATGGAACTTGATGCCGCGCGCGCCCAGATAACCGGCGCCCGGCTCGTCTTCGCTCTTGAAGCCGATATTGCCGAGCAAGCCGGTCAGCAGCGCCAGGTGCAGGTTTTCATAGGTGGCGGGCGTTTCATTGAGGCGCCAGCCCTGCTCCTTGACCAGCGTAAGCAGTTGCGAGTGGACGTCGCGCCATTCGCGCAGGCGCAGTTGCGACAGGAAGTTGGTGCGGCAGTTGTCCATCAGCTGGCGGTTGGTCTTCTTGTGCTCGATGGCGTTATCGAACCATTTCCAGATTTTCAGGTAGCTGAGGAATTCCGATTTTTCATCGGCAAACTTCTTGTGGGCTTCGTCGGCCGCCTGCTGGTGTTCCATCGGGCGGTCGCGCGGGTCTTGCACCGACAGCGCCGAGGCGATGATCAGCACTTCCTGCAGACAGACGTTGTCGAGCGCGGCCAGGATCATGCGGCCCACGCGCGGGTCGAGCGGCAGCTTGGCCAGCTTTTTGCCGAGCGCCGTCAGCTGGTTGTATTCATCGACGGCGCCCAGTTCCTGCAGCAGCTGGTAGCCGTCGGCAATCGCGCGCGCCAGCGGCGGCTCGATGAACGGGAAGCTCTCGACATCGGTCAGATGTAAGGACTTCATGCGCAGAATGACGGCTGCCAGCGACGAGCGCAGAATTTCCGGCTCGGTGAACTTGGGCCGCTGCAGGTAATCCTGCTCGTCGTACAGGCGGATACAGACGCCGTCTGCCACCCGGCCGCAACGGCCGGCGCGCTGGTTGGCGGCCGATTGCGCAATCGGTTCGATCTGCAGCTGCTCGACCTTGTTGCGGTAGCTATAGCGTTTGACGCGCGCCAGGCCGGCATCGACCACGTAGCGGATGCCGGGCACGGTCAGCGAGGTTTCCGCCACGTTGGTGGCCAGCACGATGCGGCGCGCATTGGTCAGCTTGAATACGCGTTCCTGCTCTTCTGCCGACAGGCGCGCAAACAGGGGCAGGATTTCCACGTGCGGCGGGTGGTGCTTGCGCAGCGCTTCGGCGGCGTCGCGGATTTCGCGCTCGCCCGGCAAAAACACCAGCACGTCGCCCGAGCCGAGGCGCGCCAGCTCATCGACGGCATCGACCACGGCGTCCATCAGGTCGCGCTTTTCACGCGCAGCGGCAGTGCGCTGGCCCTTGCCTTCGGCATTGGCGATCGCCGCCGCGTTGCCGCTTGGGTTGGCCTTGCTGACCACGTCGCTGTCAATCGGCCGGTAACGCACCTCCACCGCGTACAGCCGGCCCGACACCTCGATCACGGGCGCCGGTTTGTCGGGTGTGCCGAAGTGGCGGGCAAAGCGCTCGGCATCGATGGTGGCCGAGGTGATGATGATTTTCAGATCGGGCCGGCGCGGCAGCAGCTGCTTGAGATAGCCGAGCAGGAAATCGATGTTCAGGCTGCGTTCGTGCGCCTCATCGATGATGATGGTGTCGTAGGCTTTCAGCAGCGGATCGGTCTGGGTTTCGGCCAGCAGGATACCGTCGGTCATCAGCTTGACCGAAGCGCCTTTTTGCAAGGTGTCGGCAAAGCGCACCTTGAAGCCCACGTGTTCGCCCAGCGGCGAGCCGAGTTCCACGGCAATCCGCTTGGCGGTCGAGGACGCGGCAATCCGGCGCGGCTGGGTGTGGCCGATCAGGCCTTTCTGGCCACGGCCCAGTTCCAGGCAGATCTTGGGCAACTGGGTGGTCTTGCCGGACCCGGTTTCGCCGGAAACGATGATGACCTGACTCGCTTGCAGCGCGGCGGCGATCTCGTGGCGGCGGCCTGAGACGGGCAGGTCTTCCGGGTAGGTGATTGGCGGCAGTGGCGTGCGGTAGTTGCGCTCGGCCTCTTTGGCCGCCAGTTCCTCGGGCGTCAGGCGTGGGCGCGGCTGGCCTTTACCCCGCACCCCGGCCCCAGGGGTCAGACCCCGTACGGGGTCCGCCCCCACCTTGCTTTGGGGTGCACGATTCCCTCCTGCAGCAGGTCGGCTGACGCCTTTTAGCGCTTGCGCTAGCTGGCTTGGTGGACGGGTTTGGGGGCTTTTCGGCTTGTTGCTGGCTTCTGACATTGTTTTTTACAAGTATGGGGGTGCGGAATTCGCGCACCGAATTATAATGCCGGTCATGGAAAACCCTACCCAATTCGTCCAATGGCTGCGCTCCGTCGCGCCCTACATCCACGCTTTTCGCGGCAAAACCTTCGTGGTCGCCTTTCCGGGCGAACTGGTTGCGGCTGGCGCCCTGCAAGTACTGGCCCACGATCTGTCGCTGCTGCATGCACTCGACATCAACGTTACCGTCGTCTATGGCTCGCGCCCGCAGGTAGCCGAGCAGCTGGCGCTGCGTAATGTCGAGGGACGTTTCCACAATGGCGTGCGCATTACCGACACCGCCGCCATGGAATGCGCCAAGGAAGCTGCGGGCGAGCTGCGTCTCGATATCGAGGCAGCTTTCAGCCAGGGTTTACCGAATACCCCGATGTCCAACGCGGCCATCCGTATTATTTCTGGCAACTTTGTCACGGCACGGCCGCTCGGCGTGATCGATGGCGTGGACCTCGAACTGACCGGCATCACCCGCAAGGTCGATGCCGAAACCATTCACTCCATCCTCGGTTCGGACGGCCTGGTGCTGCTGTCGCCGCTTGGGTTCTCCCCTACAGGCGAAGCCTTCAACCTGACCATGGAAGACGTGGCCTGCAGCGCCGCCATCGCCCTGCATGCCGACAAGCTGGTGTTCATCACCGAAACCGGCATGATGACCGACGCCGGCGGCGCCGAAATCCGCGAACTGTCGTCGCACATGGCCGAAGCCGTGCTGGAAGCGGGCTTCCTCGACGACGCCACGGCGTTTTACCTCAAGCACTGCATCAAGGCCTGCGACAACGGCGTTGAGCGCTCGCACATCGTGCCGTTTGCCATGGATGGCTCGGCCCTGCTCGAACTGTTCACCCACGATGGCGTGGGCACCATGATCTCGCACGAAAACCTCGAATCGCTGCGCAAGGCCACCATCGAGGACGTCGGCGGCATCATCAAGCTGATCGAACCGCTGGAAGCCGACGGCACGCTGGTCAAGCGCGGCCGCGAACTCATTGAGCGCGAAATCGATTATTTCTCGGTGATTGAGCACGACGGCGTGATTTTCGGCTGCGCCGCGCTGTACCCGTTCCCCGAGCAGAAAATGGCGGAAATGGCCTGTTTGACGGTCAATCCCGAAGTGCAGGCCCAGGGCGACGGCGAACGCATCCTGCGGCACATGGAAAACCGCGCGCGCGCGCTGGGCGTCAACAAGCTGTTCGTGCTGACCACGCGCACCTCGCACTGGTTCCAGAAACGCGGCTTCGTGCCCGCCACCGTCGATGCCCTGCCCAAGGACCGCCAGCGCATGTATAACTGGCAGCGCAAATCACAGGTCTTAATTAAATCTTTATAATGGCGGTTTCGTTACCGCTTTAGGAGCAAGAAAGATGGCCCGCACCGTGCAATGCATCAAACTCAACAAGGAAGCCGAAGGCCTGGATTTCCCCCCGGCCCCAGGTGAGCTCGGTAAAAAGATTTACCAGTCGGTGTCCAAGGAGGCGTGGGCCGCCTGGATCAAGCACCAGACCATGCTGGTCAATGAAAACCGCCTGAACCTGGCCGACCTGCGCGCCCGCAAGTACCTGACGCAGCAAATGGAAAAACACTTCTTCGGCGACGGCGCCGATGCAGCGATGGGCTACGTGCCGCCGCCAGCAGATTAAAACTTCAGGGTTTTCACACCCTCAGCCGTGCCCAGCAGGCACACATTGGCGCCGCGGGCGGCGAACAGGCCGACCGCGATCACGCCGACGATCTGGTTGATCTGCTGTTCCAGCGCTACCGGGTCGGTAATCGACAAGCCTGCCACATCGAGCAACTGACCGCCGTTGTCGGTAATAAACGCTTCCTGCGTACCTGGTTTCAAACGCAGCGTCGGTTGGCCGCCCAGTGCAGTCAACGCACGCGCCACCGCTTCACGCGCCATCGGCACCACTTCCACCGGCAACGCGAACTTGCCCATCACCTCCACCAGCTTGGAACCGTCGGCGATGCAGACGAATTGCTTTGATACGGAAGCGACGATTTTCTCGCGCGTGAGCGCCGCGCCGCCGCCCTTGATCATGGCGCCGCTGGCGTCGATTTCGTCGGCGCCATCGATGTACACGGCAATCGACGCCACATCGTTGAGGTCGTAGACTTCAATGCCATGGCCGCGCAAGCGCGCCGCCGTGGCTTCCGACGAGGCCACCGTACCCTTGATGCGGTGCTTGATCTTGGCCAGCTCGTCGATGAAGAAATTGGCAGTGGAGCCGGTGCCGACGCCGATGATTTCATTGTCCACCACGTAATCGATGGCAGAACGGGCTACGGCTTGTTTCAGTTCGTCTTGGGTCATGGTTTTTATTTAATAAGAGGGAAAGGCGGGAATTTCAGTGGCGCTATTTTAACGGATTGCGCCTGTTGGACGCCGAGTATGCGAGAATGACTTTCACCAACCCGGAGGTGCCCCGATGACGCAAGCCGAGATCCCGCAAGCGAAAACCGTGTTGATTGTCGATGACAGCCGCGTGTCGCGCATGATGGCGCGCCAGTACATCATTCACTTGCATGCTGACTGGAACGTGGTGGAAGCCGGTACCGGCGAAGAATCGCTGGAAAAGGCGCGCGCCAGCCAGCCCGATCTGGTATTGATGGATGTCAACATGCCTGGCATGGGCGGCATTGCCGCCGCCGAGCAACTGCGGCGCGAATCGCCGTCGCTGCCCATTTCCCTGCTCACTGCCAATGTGCAAGCGGCCACGCGTGAACGGGCCGAGGCGCTGGGACTGGGCTTCATGGAAAAACCGATTACCGAAGCGCGCATCGCCCAGTTATTGTCCGTGGTCGGGGGCTGACATGCTGGCCCTGTCCGAGCTGGAAAACGACGCCCTGATCGAAATTTTCAATATCGGCGTCGGCCAGGCCGCCGCGTCGATGAGCGCGCTGGTCAACGAAGAAGTGCGCATGTCGGTGCCGTCGATCAGCTTTATCAACCGCACCGAGGCGGCGCGCCTGCTCGGCAACAGCGTCGAAGGGCCGCAGCGCATCTGCGGCGTCAGCCAGCATTACCAGGGCGCGTTCGATACCCACGCCATCCTCATGTTCCCCGAAGATAAAAGTCTGGAAATCGTCCGCCTGATGGTCGGCGACAGCATTCCACTGGAAGAACTGAGCGACATGGAGCAGGAAGCCATGTGCGAAATCGGCAACATCATTTTGAATGCCTGCATCGGCACGCTGGCCAATATTTTTCAGCAGGAGCTGCGCGGCTCGCTGCCCGAGTACCACGTCGGCACCAGCGACGAAATCCTCGGCGCCTCAGGCAGTGAGCCCGACAGCGTGGTGCTGATGCTGCATATCGACTTTGCGCTCGACAAGCACCAGATCCAGGGCTACGTGGCGTTTGTGCTCGACGTCTCGGCGCTGCACGACCTCAAGGAACAGATCAACCGCTACATCGCGCGCGCGATGGGACAGGCGTAAGGCATGACGGAACCGCATTTGCTGTCATTGCTGCACAGCGTCGTCAATACGGTCAGCCTGGGCGCCGTGGTGCTCGACCACGAGCGCCGCGTGATACTCTGGAACGACTGGATGGCGCGCCATAGCGGCCTGACTCAAACGCAGGCGGTGGGCGCCAGCCTGTTTGCACTGTTCCCAGAACTGCAAGGCGCGCGCGTGGACATGGCGATCACGCAGGCGCTGCACAACAACTTCCCCTCGCTGCTGTCGCATTCGCTGAACAAGGCGCCGTTTTCGCTATATGCCCACGCTGGCCACGCCGGCGAGCATGATGGCCCGCGCCTGCAGCAGGCGGTGGAAATCACCCCGATCGAAGTGGCCGGCGCGGCGCGCCACTGCCTGATCCAGATCAGCGACGTCAGCATCGCGGTCGGGCGTGAAAAGCTGCTGCGTGAGCAAACCATGGTGTTGCGCTCGCAAACCTTTTCCGACGGTCTGACCGGCATCGCCAACCGCCGCCACTTCGACGTGGCGATCGAGCGCGAACACCGGCGCGCCCGCCGCATCGGTGCGCCGCTGTCGCTGCTGATGATCGACATCGACCACTTCAAAGCGTACAACGACCATTACGGTCATCAGAAAGGCGACCAGTGCCTGATCCAGGTGGCGGCTGCGCTGGCGGACATGCTCAAGCGCGCCACCGACCTGATGGCGCGCTATGGCGGCGAGGAATTCGCCATGATCCTGCCCGATACCGATGTGCGCCAGGCTGCGCAGATGGCCGAAGCGGTACGCGCCCGCGCATCGGCGCTGGCCATCGCCCACGCCCACGGCGGCGCTACCGGCGTGGTCACGGTAAGCATCGGCGTGAGCACCCTGCAAGCCGATGCGCCGGCGGCGATTGAAACGCTGATCGGCGCTGCCGACAGCGCACTGTACCGGGCCAAGCGGCAAGGCCGCAACAGGGTGGAGGTGCAACTGCCGCTGCAGTAGCGTGGCCGCAGGCACGGTGCCTGCTGCGCATTGACAGCAGTTGTCCCTACTGTGCATCAAGATGGAAAATATACGGAGGAAATGCATGCGCTTCAAATTCGAGACCAGACGCCATGGCCGCTGCTTTGCAGAAGCCGAATACAGCGGCGACCAGATCGCCGTGGAAATCTGGTGGGACCAGAACACCGATCCCAAGCGCAACGATTACCTGCTGCACATCAAGGATGAACCGCTGCCCAAGCAGATCCCCGACGGCGGCGCCCTGCAGGACGCAGTCCGCATCGCCATCAACCACTTCGAATCGTTCAAGACCAAGGACGGCGAAGACTTCGAATTCCACTGCAGCCGCATCACCATGCGCTGGAACGGCAAGTTGTACAACAAGATGGGCGGATAAAGCCAAAGCTGCGAGACTTGTGAGATATCAAGCTGGCGTTACGCGCTTGCCTGGCAAAAGCCGCATCACCATCATGCTTGATGACGAGGTACTGGCAGCCTTCCGTGAACAGGCGGAAGCACAAGGTTGCGGCTATCAGACACTGATCAACGCAGCACTGCGCAAAGCGATTGATCCATCCAAAAATACCGCGCTGACCGTTTCCAGCCTGCGCAAGGTGTTGAGGGAAGAACTGGCCCTGCTGGCGCCCTAATCTCCCCCTGGCAGCTCCCTTTAACGATCCGCCATGCCATCCAACCATTTGACGGATGTCAAAGCGTCATGATACCGTACTACATGTACTAGTACAGTTGAGTTGATCATGCACAGCCGCAGTCCCCTGATGTTACAAATCGTCACCGGCGATCCACGTCCGATCACGCGCCAGATCGTCGATGGCGTGACGCGCCTGATTGCCAGCGGCGAGCTGGCCGTCGGTGCTGCCTTGCCCAGTGTGCGCGGCCTGGCGGCGCAACTGGCGATCAATCCCAACACGGTCGCCAAGGCGTATGCCGAACTGAGCACCGAAGGCTGGCTCGATGCGCGCGCCGGGCTGGGCCTGTTCGTGGCGGTGCCGCGCCAGCGCCTGTCCGACCAGGAGCGCGAACGGCGCCTGCACGATGCCGTGGTGCGCTTTAGCGCCGACGTGATCGCGCTCGACTACCCGGCCGAAGTCCTGCTCGAACGGGTGGCCGCCGAGCTGGCGCTGTGCGCACCGAAAAAAGCCGTCTGAACCATTTCTTTCGAAAGACATGATGACTACCTCCCCTGCCAGCACGCCATTGGACTACGTGATAGCAACCGATGCCCTGACACTGCAATACAAGAACAAGCTGGCGCTGGACCGGCTGACGCTGTACGTGGCGCGCGGCGGTATTCATGCCGTGGTCGGCGCCAATGGCGCCGGCAAATCCTCGCTGTTTCGCGTGCTGCTGGGCTTTCAGGAGGCGCTGAGCGGCAGCGCCCGCATCCTCGGCTGCGACAGCAAGTCCTTGACGCCGGCGCTGCGCGCCCGCATCGGTTTTGTCAACGAAGAACACACGCTGCCGCTGTGGATGCGCGTGGAAGAAGTGACGGCCATGCAGCGCCGCCTGTATCCACGCTGGGACCAGCAGCGCTACCAGTCGGTGCTGCGCAACTTTGACGTGCAGCCGGCACAGCGCATTGCAGAACTGTCGCGCGGCGAACGGGCCGGCGTCAACCTGGCGCTGGCGCTCGGTCAGAACCCGGAACTGCTGATCCTCGACGAACCCACGCTCGGCCTCGACGTGGTAGCCAAGCGGGTATTCTTGAACGCCATGATGGACAGCAGCCACACGGGCGGCGCCACCATTATTTATTGTTCGCACCAGATGGATGAAATCGAACGCGTGGCCGACCAGCTGATCCTGCTCGAACGCGGACGGCTGCTGCACACCTCGGCGCCCGACGATTTTTGCGCACGGATGCGGCTGTGGATGGCGCAACTGCCTTCTTCACCATCGTCACCGTCCTTGCCGGCGCAGGCCGAGGCGCTGCCCGGCGTACTGCAAACCGAATACATCGATGGGCTGACGCACCTGATCGTCTTCGACCGGGGCGACGGCTTCGCACAGCAGCTCTACCAGCTCGGCGCACACAGCGTGCAGCACATGCCGGTCGGCCTCGAGCGCGCCGTCAACGCCATGCTCACGCGCGGCCATGCCGGCAGCACGCCACGCACCACCCGTCCACCCTACTCCCAAGCAGCCTGAGGAACTTTATATGCGCGATCTGTTTTTAAGCGAGTGCCGCCGTTATCTGCGCCCGGCCCTGCTGTTGTTTGCCGTCCACCTGCTGTTGCTGCTCACGGTGGTCGGCAATCTGTCCACACTCAACATCTTTTTCCAGGTGCTGGCACTGGCCGTGTATGCGCTGATCGGCGTCAGCCTGGGCCTGTATCAACTGGGCAGTTATCGCAAGCCCAACCGCTGGCTGTGGCTGATGCACCGGCCACTGCCACGGGGCGCCATCTTCGGCGCGCTGGCGCTGGCGGCAATCACCGTGTTCACCGTGGCGATCGGCCTGCCATTGCTGCTCAGCCTGTTAACAAGCGAATGGTTTACCGAGCGCGCGGTGGACTTGCGCCACTACCTGTCGGCGCCCTTCGTGATCATGGTCGCCTTCATGGCCTGGCTGGTCGGCGCCGCCTGCATGCTGGGCGCCATCCGCTTTGCCCTGCTGATCGCGGTGCTGCCCTGCATCACGCTGCTGCATCAAGCCAGCGCCCCGGCGCTGCTGGCGGCCAGCGTGCTGTGCATGGCACTGATGAGCGTCTCAGTCTATAGCTGTTTCCGGCACAACCGCAGCGCACCACCGGAGAGCGCCGGCGCCACCGTAGCTACGGCACTGCCGCTGGTGGTGGGCATGTATGTTCTGCTGTCCCTGGGCGGCAACGTTTCGCTCCAGGTCGGCGCACGCATACTCGATCTGCATGCACCGAGCATGGTCACGCCGCCTGCCGATAATTACGGCAAGATGCGCCGCGCCGCCAGCCCTGCCTTGATGGCTGCGGCACTGGACAATGCCAGCGATGCCCGCGCACCTCGCTGGCGCGACGAAATAGCTGCGCAAAGATCCCATGCATTGTTACCGTGGCCCGTTGAATTTGCAGTACAGCAGCAACTCTCGAACAAGAGCACGCCATATGCCACGGAGCCGGATTACCAGCGCGTGATGCATTTCAACCACGACAGCATGCGTTTTGAGTTATTCGACCAGCATACCGGTGCGCGGATTGCCTCGCTGGGACCGGGCGGCGCCAGCGATCCAGCAGCCTTCTCCAGCGTGCCTGCCATGAACCGCCAACTGCTGTTGCCCCAAGCGGTACTGCATTTTGATCAGAAAAATCTCAGCTTCATGACGCTGGCGTCTCTGCCTGCCGAAGAGCGCTTGGCAGCACCGCCAATGAGACAGGGAAATACCGTGTATCTGCTCAGCAATAAGCGCCTGATCGCCTACCGGGTACCTGAGCAGGAATCAGCGTACGAGGACGGATACATGCTGTCGCAGAAACCGCCGCCCAAAGCGCCTTACGAACAGCAATACAGCCTTGCCTTGCCGCAGACGGCGGGCGCGCTGAGCCGGATCGACGTGGCAACGCTGTCCGACGGCAAGCTGATATCGCTGCTGGGCCACGCCGGCGGCATGCAGCACATGGTGTTCGTCGATAGCGCCGGCCAGTCGCAGATCGTCGCCAGCCGTACGCTCGGCCATGATTATCCGCTCTTGATCGAACAGGTGGACTGGTGGTTGTCGCCGGTGCTCAACGCGGTGAGCGCGCTACCCGCGCAAATCCTGCCGGGCGGCGTGGCCGACGCCAATCAGCCCACGCTGGCGCTACGGCCTGCGCCGGTGTGGGCCGCTGCCGTGCTGTCGAGCTTGCTGGCTGTGGGGGGCGCCCTGCTGTGGCGGCGCCGTGTGCGGCACGGGCAATTGATCGGCAAGGGCTGGTTGCTGGCCTGTTTGCTGCTGGGCTTGCCCTGCCTGGCAACGCTGGCGGTAATGTATCCGTTAGCGGCGCGCCCGGTGCAACGCCAGCAGCGGGATGCCGATGCATCCCGGCTGCCGGCTTGAATCCGGTTTAGATGCGCAAGCCGCTGGCCGCCTTGGCCAGGTCGGTAATACGGTCCCAGTCGCCGGCGGCAATTGCGTCTTTCGGCGTCAGCCAGGAGCCGCCCACGCAGGCGACGTTTTTCAGTTTCAAGAACTGACCTGCCGTTTCCTGCGAAATGCCGCCGGTTGGGCAGAACGTCACGTCAGGCAGCGGGCCGGCAATCGCGCTGAGCATGCCAACGCCGCCGGCCGGCACGGCCGGGAACAGTTTTAACTGTTTGAATCCATGCTCACGCGCGGCCATCACTTCGGACGGCGTCATCACGCCAGGCAGCAGCGGCAGGCCGCTCGATTTGGCGGCGCCGATCAGGGCGTCGGTCAACCCCGGCGACACGCCGAACACGGCGCCGGCGTCACGCGCGGCGGCAAATTCTTCCGGCAGTGTCAGCGTACCAACGCCAACGATGGCGCCTTCCACGGCCGACATGGCGCGGATGGCGCCCAGGCCATGCTTGGTGCGCAGCGTGACTTCCAGCACGCGGATGCCGCCGGCCACCAGCGCGCGCGCCAGCGGTACCGCGTGTTCGGGTTCGTCAATGGCGATCACCGGGATCACGGCGGACGTACGCATAATGTCGAGCAAGGTCATGGTCATGATTTACGCATCTTTCTTGGCTATGAAATCTTCATCGGAACCGGGCACGATATTGCCGATCGGTTCATCTTCGTGCAGGTCCACCACGGTGGGTATCGGCGATGGCAAGCCAAACGTGGCGGCGCCGGTCTCGGCTTCCGACACGCTGTGGCGGAACATGGCAAACAGTTCGCGGCCCATGCCGACGCCGTTCGGGCTGAGGTCGGCCGTGGCCGGCTTGCGCGCTTTCCACTCCTGCGCATCGACCAGCGCCTGCAAGGTGCCGGTTTTGGCGCACACGCGGATGATATCGCCATTGCGTACCAGGCCCAGCGGACCGCCGGCCAGCACCTCGGGCGACACGTGAATCGCGGCCGGCACCTTGCCTGATGCGCCCGACATGCGGCCATCGGTGACCAGCGCCACGTGGCGGCCGGCGTCCTGCAGATTGGCCAGCGCCGGCGTGAGCGCGTGCAGCTCGGGCATGCCGTTGGCGCGCGGACCCTGGAACAGGATGACGGCGACAAAGTCGCGATCGAGCTGGCCGGCCTTGTAGGCAGCCATGAAATCTTCCTGCGAATGGAACACCAGCGCCGGCGCTTCCACGGTCTGGTGCTCGGGCTTGACGGCCGACACTTTCATCACCGCACGCCCCAGGTTGCCCTGCACCAGCACCAGGCCGCCGTCCGGCGAGAATGGCGCATCGATCTTGCGCAGCACCGCTTCGTCGCCCGACTGCGCCGGCGTGTCTTTCCACACCACGCCCTGGCCACCCTCGCCCAGGAAAGGCTCGGAACAGTGGGCGCGCAGGCCACGGCCAAGGATGGTGGTAACGTCGTCGTGCAGCAGGCCGCCGTCGAGCAGTTCGCGGATAACAAAGCCAGTGCCGCCGGCCGCGTGGAAGTGATTGACGTCGGCCGTGCCGTTGGGATAAACGCGCGCCAGCAGCGGCACCACCTTGGACAGCTCATCGAAATCGTTCCAGTCGATGACGATGCCGGCGGCCTTGGCAATCGCCACCAGGTGCAGCGTATGGTTGGTGGAGCCGCCCGTGGTCAGCAGCGCGACAATCGCGTTGATGATCGATTTTTCATCGACCACGTGGCCGACCGGCAGGTATTCGCTCGACTGGGCGGTGATGACGGCGGCGCGTCGTGCGGCAGCCTTGGTCAGCTCGTCGCGCAGCGGCGTGTTGGGGGTAATGAACGCCGCGCCCGGCAGGTGCAGGCCCATCACTTCCATCAGCATCTGGTTGCTGTTGGCCGTGCCATAGAAAGTACAGGTGCCGGCGCTGTGGTAGGACTGCGACTCGCCTTCGAGCAGTTCGGCACGACCGACTTTACCTTGCGCGTAGAGCTGGCGAATCTTGGCCTTGTCGGAATTGGACAGGCCGCTGGTCATCGGACCGGCCGGCACAAACACCGCTGGCAAGTGACCAAAGTGCAGCGCGCCGATCAGCAGGCCCGGCACGATCTTGTCGCACACGCCGAGATAGACGGCCGAGTCGAACATATTGTGCGACAGTGCAATGGCGGTGGACATGGCAATGGCGTCGCGCGAAAACAGCGACAGCTCCATGCCCGGCTGCCCTTGCGTCACGCCATCACACATGGCGGGCGTGCCGCCGGCAAACTGCGCGACGGCGCCGACGTCGCGCACGGCATCCTTGATCAGTTTGGGAAAGCCTTCAAACGGCTGGTGCGCCGACAGCATGTCGTTGTAGGCGGAAACAATCGCCACCGATGGTTTTTTGAGTTCCTTGAGCGACAGCTTGTCGTTGGCCGGAAACGCCGCAAAGCCGTGCGCCAGGTTGGTACATGCCAAAGTGCCGCGCTGCACGCCCTGCACGCGCGCTGCTTCGAGGTGCGCCAGGTAAGCTCCACGCGAAGGTTTGCTACGCGCGATCACACGCGCAGTGACGGATTCCAGGACAGGGTGCAGCGCCATATTCATTCCTTGGTAGAGTAAGCCAACCTCAGCGGATTTCAGTTGATATCAGCTGGGCATGAAGCCTGTGTGAGTTTTATGAAATTTTACTACAAAACTTTGCGACGATGCGCCTTTCTTAGCATTGCGTGGCGTGGCTGGCGGATTAGCTGGCGATTCATCGATTGCATCTTGCAATAAACTGCGCTTGAAAATACACCGCATCACGGCAATCCAAGGCGATTAAAATTCCATAATTTCAACAGAACCGTAGTGAATTTACCGCTTTTTCCTGTATTATTCAGCCATCTTATTCTTTCGGACACCCGACGCCCAACACCATGCGCCAGCCTGCCCTCACTTCCACCGCCAGCTACCAAGCCCTTGCCGCCCACGCCACCGCAGCCCGCCAGTGGCAGATGCGCGAGCTGTTTGCCGCCAACGCCCAGCGCTTTCCGCAGCTGACGGTCGATGGCGCCGGCCTGTTCCTCGATTATTCCAAGAACCGCCTGGACGCCACCACTGTCAAGCTGCTGGCCGACCTGGCGCGCGAGCGCGGTGTGGAGAGCCAGCGCGACGCCATGCTGCGGGGTGACAAAATCAATCTTACCGAACATCGCGCCGTGCTGCATACGGCGTTACGTTTGCCGCGCGGCAAAACCTTGAACGTCGATGGCCAGGACGTGGTGGCCGACGTGCACGCCGTGCTGGCGCAAGTCAAGACGTTCACCGACCAGGTCCGCAGCGGCAGCTGGCTCGGCTATAGCGGCAAACCGATTACCGATGTCGTCAATATCGGCATCGGCGGCTCGGACCTGGGGCCCAAGATGGCGGTACTGGCGCTGCGCTCGTTCGCCCATCCGCGCCTGGCCATGCATTTTGTTTCCAACGTCGATGGTCACGACATGGACGCCGTACTGAGCCGCGTCAATCCCGAGACCACGCTGTTCATTATCGCTTCCAAAACCTTTACCACGGCCGAGACCATGCTCAACGCCGGCAGTGCGCGCAACTGGTTCATGCAAAGCGCGACCGAGGCAGACCTGGCGCGCCACTTCGTGGCAGTGTCCACCAATACTGCGGCCGTGACCGCCTTCGGCATCAATCCGGCCAATATGTTCCCGTTCTGGGACTGGGTCGGCGGACGTTATTCGGTATGGTCGGCCATCGGCCTGTCGCTGGCGCTGGCCGTCGGTTTTGCCTACTTCAGCGATTTCCTCGCCGGCGCCCACGCCATGGACGAGCATTTCCGCACCGCGCCGCTGGAACAGAATATGCCGGTGCTGCTGGCCCTGGTCGGCTTCTGGAACCGCGAATTCCTGCAAGCCGGTTCACTGTCGATCGCCCCCTACCACCAGGACCTGAGCCGCTTCCCCGCCTACCTGCAACAGCTCGACATGGAAAGCAACGGCAAGCGCGTCACGCGCGACGGCGCCGCCGTTGATACCGCCACCTGCCCGGTAGTCTGGGGCGAATGCGGCACCAATGCCCAGCACGCCTATTTCCAGCTGCTGCACCAGGGCACCGATGTCACGCCGATCGACTTTATCGCCACGCTGCGCGCCACCCACGACCTGGCCGGCCACCACGACGCCCTGCTGGCCAACTGCTTCGCCCAGTCGGAAGCCTTTATGACAGGCAAAACCGCCGATGAAGTACGCGCCGACCTGCAAGCGCAAAACCTGGGCGCCGAGCAGATCGAAGCGCTGGTGCCGCACAAGACCTTCCCCGGCAACCGTCCGTCCAACACGATTTTGATGGACCAGTTGACGCCGCTGACGCTGGGCGCCTTGATCGCCCTGTACGAGCATAAAACCTTTGTCCAGGGCGTAATCTGGGACGTCAACAGCTTTGACCAGTGGGGTGTGGAACTCGGTAAGGTGCTGGCGAAAAACATCGAAGCGGAGCTGAAAGGCGAAGCACAGCCAGCGCGCCACGACAGCTCCACCAACGGCCTGGTCGCCATGGCCAAGGCGGCGCAGCATTTGTAGCATCCGCAAAAAAGGACAACGCCCATGCACACCACGCCCATCATTCAAGTCGCCCACGATGCTGTCATGCAAACCGGCGAATCGCCGCTCTGGCATGCTGGTGAGCAGGCGCTGTACTGGGTCGATATTCCGGCCCGCACCGTGCACCGGCTCGATCCTGCCAGCGGCGCCCATCGCGCCTGGGTACTCGACAGCGAACCGGCCAGCCTGGCCATAGCCGATCAGGGCGGTCTGATCGTCGCCACGCGCGCCGGCGTGCTGCACCTGGACACCGGCAGCGAACAGCTGCGCACCAGCGTGATAGCCGCCGCGCCCTACGATAGCGCCATCACCCGCTTTAACGATGGCAAGGTCGATGGCGCCGGGCGCTTCTGGATCGGCACCATTTACGAACCGCGCGACCGGCCGGCCGCCGAAATGTATGTGCTGGAAAAGGGCCAGCTGCGGCGCGCCTGGTCGGGCGGCATGACCAATTCCAACGGCCTGGCTTTCAGCCCCGACCAGAAAACCATGTACCACGCCGATACCAGCGCCCATCTGTTGCGCCGGTTCGATTTTGATGTGGCCGCGGGAACGGTCGGCAATGAACGCCCGCTGATGCAGTTTTCCACCGACAAGGCTAACAATTATGGCGGCCGCCCCGACGGCGGCGCCGTCGATAGCGAAGGCAATTACTGGAGCGCACTGTTTGAAGGCGCACGCGTGGTCAAGCTGTCGCCGCAAGGCGAACTGCTGCAGGAAATCAAATTACCAGTGCGCTGTCCGACCATGGTCGCCTTTGGCGGCCCCAACCTGCGCACCCTGTATATCACCAGCGCGGGCGCCCGTCCGGCAGAGGAACTGGCACAATACCCGTTCAGCGGCAAACTGCTGGCCCTGCAAGTCGATGTGACAGGCCGGACCGAACCGGCCTACCGGCAGTAATGTAGTAAAGTTTCTTGCTTTTCGCCTTTGCGCGTAGTAAGTTTACACAATCCCGATCAAGCATCTTTTACCACTCATTTACTATGGCTCTTACCGATTTTGACCTGGTTCTGTTCGGCGGCAGCGGCGATCTGGCAATGCGTAAATTGCTGCCCGCCATGTACGCGCGCGACGTCGCAAACGACCTGCCTGCCACTGCCCGCATCATTTGCGTGGGCCGTGCAGAGGCCAGCCAGGAAGAGTTTCTGCACACGGTAGAAACCACCTCGAAGCCACTGATCAAGTCGCCAGCGGTCACACCGGCCGCCTGGAGCCGCTTTACCGCGCGCATCGTCTACGTGTCGCTCAACGCCACCGACAGCGGCAGCTACCAGCCGCTGGTGGAAGCGCTGCGCCAGGATACGGCGATTACCCGCGTGTACTACCTGGCCACGCCGCCGGCCATCTTTGCCAAAATCTGCGACAACCTCAAGGGAAACGGTCTGGTCACCCCCAATTCGCGCGTGGTGCTGGAAAAGCCGCTGGGCCGCGACCTGGCTTCCGCCAAGCAGATCAACGCCGAAGTGGGCAAGGTGTTCGAGGAATCGCAGATTTACCGGATCGACCACTATCTCGGCAAGGAGACCGTGCAAAACCTGCTGGCGCTGCGCTTCGGTAACATCCTGTTCGAGCCGCTGTGGCGCCGCGAGTGGATTTCCGACGTGCAGATCACGATTGCCGAAAAACTCGGCGTCGGCAACCGCCTTGGCTACTACGACAGCTCGGGTGCGCTGCGCGACATGCTGCAAAACCACCTGCTGCAACTGCTGTGCATCGTCGCCATGGAGCCGCCCACGTCCATCGCGCCGGACGCGGTGCGCGACGCCAAGCTGCAAGTGCTGCGCTCGCTGAAAAAATTCACGCCAACCACGCTGGCGCAAAACATCGTGCGCGGCCAGTACCGCTCCGGTCATGTCGATGGCAAGGCCGTGCCAAGCTACCGCGACGAACCCGATGCACCGGAACATTCACGCACCGAAACCTTCGTTGCCATGAAGGCCGAAATTGACACCTGGCGCTGGGCCGGCGTGCCGTTTTACCTGCGCACCGGCAAGCGCATGGCCGACAGCCTTGCTGAAATCGTCGTGCGCTTCAAACAGATTCCGCACTCGATCTTTGCCCAGCCGACCAACAGCTTCCAGCCCAATTCGCTGGTGATCCGCCTGCAACCGGACGAAGGCCTGCGCATGAATTTGATGGCCAAGACGCCCGGCGACGGCATGCGCCTCAAGCAGGCCGAGCTGGAACTCGATTTCCGCGAACAATTCAAAACGCCGCGCATGGACGCTTACGAGCGCCTGCTGCTCGACGTGCTGCGCGGCCAGCTCACGCTGTTCATGCGCGGCGACGAACTGGAAGCAGCCTGGGAATGGGTGGAACCGATCCTCAACAACTGGGAAGCCGACGACAGCTACCCAGTACCCTACTCGTCCGGCACCTGGGGTCCGGCCGCCGCCTCGGCCCTGATCGGCCGCGACGGCTTGCAGTGGCGCGAAGAAGTGCTGCCCGAGGACTGAGGCACAATGCTGCTCGACTCGATCCGTACCCAGCTCGACTCGCTCTCCAAGTCGGAGCGCAAGGTGGCCATGGCCGTGCTCGACAACCCGGGCCAGACGGTCAGCCAGAACATCACGGCGCTGGCCAAGAGCGCCCAGGTGTCGGAGCCGACCGTGGTGCGCTTTTGCCGCACGCTCGGCTATGACGGCTGGCACGAGTTCAAGCTCAAGCTGGCGCAGGGCCTGGCGCTGGCCTTGCCTGGACTTAACGAGCAACCGAGCCAGGACGACCTGGCGGCCGACCTGGTCAACAAGATTTGCAGCCGCTCGATCAACACCCTGCTCGACCTGCGCAACAATCTCGACCCCGACGCGATCCAGAAGGCGCTCGACATCTTGTCGCAAGCCAAGAAAATCGAGTTTTACGGACAGGGCACGTCGGGCATCGTCGCCAGCGACGCCCAGCACAAGTTTTTCCGCTCGGGCGTGCCCACGGTCGCCTATGCCGATCCGCACATCCACAGCATCGCCGCCGCCCTGCTGCGCAGCGGCGATGCCGTGGTGGCAATTTCCCAGCGCGGCAACAGCCCGACGCTGGTACGCTCGGTCAAGTTGGCGCGCCGTGGCGGCGCCGATGTGATTGTGCTGGCGCCGTCCGGCACACCGCTGGCCGACCTGGCCACCGTGCTGATCCCGATTGACCTGATCTTCAATACCGACCCCTACACACCGATTTCAGCGCGCCTGGCCTACCTGGTGGTCATCGATGTGCTGGCCGTTGGCCTGGCCCTGCAACGGGGCCCGGATTTCCGCAAAAAAATGCAGAACGCCCAGAAAGCCCTGCAGGAATTCGACTTGCAATTCGACTCCTTCATCGGTTGATGTCATAATTTAACAAATTGGCACGAGACGCGCGCGACGGTGTGTTGTCGCACACGGCTATGGCTGCCGATCCCCCTATACTTCCCATGTGCTAGAGTGTGACTGATTTTCTGAATGCAATGTTGCAGTCAGGTCAATCATTTGTGGCACGATGTGCTCCTGAGAGTGGACATGACTACCTTTTCTTCCGCCAGCCTTTCCAACAAGACTGGGTCTTCGCCCCGCATTCCGCTGTTGCCGACCGGCGTGGCTGGCTTTGACCAGATTCTTGGCGGCGGCTTTCCCGCGCACAGTCTGTACCTGATCCAGGGTCTGGCTGGCAGCGGCAAAACCACGCTGGCCTGCCAGATCGGTTTTCACCACGCGCACCAGGGCAAAAAGGTGCTGATTCTCACGCTGATCGCCGAAAGCCACGGCAAGATGCTCAACCACCTGAGCAGCTTTTCCTTCTTCGACGAACAACTGGTCGGCGAGCGCATCGTCTTCCTCGGCGCCTATCCCGACCTGCTCAAGGGCGGCTTGCGGCAGTTGCTGAAGTCAATCTCCACCACGCTGGCCGAACAGAAGCCCGACATCATGATCATCGACGGCTTCCGCAGCGTGCGCGAAGCGCGGCCGTCCGATGTGGCGCTGTCGGAATTCATGCTATCGCTCAATTCGCTGGTGTCGGCCATGCGCTGCACCACCTTTCTGCTCTCGCCCACCGAGGGCAATGTCGCCGACTCCGAAAACACCCTGGTCGATGGCTTGATCGAACTGAGCCAGTATGAACAGGGCCTCAACCTGATCCGAGAAATCAAGGTCTTCAAACTGCGCGGCAGCAAGCACCTGCTGGGACGCCATGTATTTGAAGTGCTCGACCAGGGTGTCTCCATCTACCCGCGCCTCGAGGCGGTCAGCACCGTATCGAGGGCTGCGCCCAACGTCTCGCGCCAGCGCCTCGGCTTCGGCATAGAAGGCTGGGACCGGCTTACCCATGGCGGCGTGGCGCGCGGTTCGACCACGGCGCTGCTCGGCAATCCGGGCGTCGGCAAGACCCTGATGGGCATGCACTTCATCTACGATGGCCTGAAGCGCGGTGAAAACTGCCTGATCGCCGGCTTTTACGAATCGCCGCAGGCGCTGCTGGAAAAAGCCCGCAGCGTCGGCCTCGACTTCCGCAGCTATTACGACAGCGGCGCGCTAGAGGTGATCTGGCATCCGCCGCTGGAAGTGCTGGTGGACAGCCTGGCGCAAAGCGTGCTGCGCAATGTGGAAGCGCGCCAGGTCAGCCGCCTGCTGGTGGACGGTATCGATGGCATGCGCGAAATCGTCATGCATGAGGGCCGCTCGCGCTCGTTCCTGGCCGCCTTCGTCAATGAACTGCGCTGCCGCAACGTTACCACCTTCTTCACCCAGGAACTGGCCTACTTCGGCCAGAGTCCGGGCGATGGCGAGATTGCCGCCTCGATGCTGTTCGAGAATATCGTGCTGCTGCGTTACGTCGACGCCAACGGCGTCAACCGGCGCCAGATCGGCGTACTGAAATTGCGTGAAAACGGCTATGACGCTGCCAACCACATCCTGGTGATTTCGGACCAGGGCATGACCATCGAAGAAGCACTGTCGGGGCCGGTTCACCCGACACCGCCGTTGTAAGAGATACGAAGAGATGCCATGAGCGACTTCCCCGTACATCCCGACGCACACCCGGATGGCAAGCTGATCCTGGTAGTGGACGACGAGTTCGACGTCCTGTCGGCCTATACCATGCTGTTCGAGTACCGCGGCTACCGCGTGCGCACGGCCGGCAATGGCGAGGAAGCATTGGCGGCCGCCGCCCGCGAGCGGCCCGACATCATCGTTTCCGACTACATGATGCCGGTGATGGACGGCGCCCAGTTGTGCCTGTTGTGGCGCAGCGATCCCGACCTGCGCAGCGTGCCTTTCATTCTCACCAGCGCCGGACTGCTGCGTCGGGACGACGTGCTGCCCTACGATACCTTCTTCCGCAAGCCGATTCAGTTCGAGGCGCTGCTGGACGAAATTGCCCGCCTGCTCGGTTGACAGTATCAGGGTGCCGCCCATAACGCTGCCTTCTGGCAACGATTGGCGATGCTGCGGGCAAATATACCCGTTATGCCGTGCGCTTTCTTTCAGCGCTACTCACACTTGAGTACAATAAGACATCCTTCACCCCAAACGGCAGCGCCATGAACCAACTCGAACAGCTCAAACAGTACACCACCGTGGTCGCCGATACCGGCGACTTCCAGTCGATCCAGGCCTACACCCCGCGCGACGCCACCACCAACCCTTCGCTGATCCTGAAAGCGGTGCAAAAGGACGAGTACAAGCCACTGCTGGAAAAAGCCGTGCGCGACAATCTCGACCGCTCGACCGCAGATACCATCGACCATTTGCTGGTAGCGTTCGGCAAGCAGATCCTGCGCGTGATCCCGGGCCGCGTCTCGACCGAAATCGACGCCGGCCTGTCGTTCGATACCGAAGGTTCGGTGGCCAAGGGCCGTGAGCTGATCAAGCTGTACGAAGCGCAGGGCATCGAGCGCGAGCGCGTGCTGATCAAGATGGCAGCCACCTGGGAAGGCATCCGCGCCGCCCAGGTGCTGGAAAAAGAAGGCATCCACTGCAATATGACCTTGCTGTTCTCGCTGGGCCAGGCGATTGCCTGCGCCGAGGCGGGCGCCCAGCTGATTTCGCCGTTCGTCGGCCGCATTTACGACTGGTATAAAAAATCGACCGGCATCGAATACGCGCCGGCCGAAGACCCGGGCGTGCAGTCGGTCAAGCGCATCTACAACTACTACCGTAAATTCGGCTACACCACCGAAGTGATGGGCGCCAGCTTCCGCAACACCGGCCAGATCCTCGAACTGGCCGGCTGCGACCTGCTCACCATCAGCCCCGACCTGCTGCAAAAGCTGGCCGACACTGACGGTCCGGTCGAGCGCAAGCTCAGCGCCGACAAAGTGCCTTCGTCGGGCATCATCAAGATGAGCCAGGACGAGAAAAAATTCCGCTTCCAGCTCAATGAAGACCAGATGGCGACCGAAAAACTGTCGGAAGGCATCCGCGCCTTCTGCGCCGATACCGGCAAGCTCAAACAGATCATTTCCGGCATGCGCTAAGCAGCCCTCCCTTAAATTCAAAAAAGCAGAAGCGCGCCTTCTGCTTTTTTTTCGTCCATCAAAAAATGGCATGTACAAAACGTTACAATTCCTGCTGTATTACAATGCTGCAACCTCAGCTGCTGCCCCCCTGGCGGCTGTCGCAATCCCACTCCTAGCCTTTCACGAGACCATCCATGAGATTCGTCCGTCGTACCCCTGTTGTCTGCGCCGTCCTGACTGCCACCCTGCTCGCCGCCTGCGGCGATAAAGCTGCGCCGCCGGCGCCGCCTGCACCACCCACCGTGGCCGTGGTCACGGTGGCGCCGGCCAGCCTGACAGTCAGCAGCGAACTGCCGGGGCGTACCGAAGCTTCGCGCATTGCCGAAGTGCGGGCGCGTACCGCCGGCATCGTGCTCAAACGCGTATTTGACGAAGGTGGCGAGGTCAAGGCCGGCGAGGTGCTGTTCCGCATCGATCCGGCCAGCTTCCAGGCCTCGTTCGACAGCGCCCAGGCTGCCGTGTCGAAAGCCGAAGCCAACCTGGCCCAGGCCGACCTGAAGGTGAAACGCTACACACCGCTGCTGGCGGCGCAGGCGGTCAGCAAGCAGGAGTACGACGACGCCGTGACCGCGCAAAAGCAGGCGGCAGCGGACCTGGCCACCAGCAAGGCCGCGCGCACCAATGCCGGCCTGACGCTCGGCTACGCCACCGTGACTGCGCCGATATCGGGGCGCATCAGCCGCGCACGCGTGACCGAAGGTGCGCTGGTCGGCCAGGGCGAAGCGACGCCGATGGCTACCATCCAGACGCTCGACCCGATCTATGTGACGATCACCCAGTCCTCCACCGAACTGCTGCGTCTGCGCCGCGCGCTGGCCGACGGCAAGCTGAAAAGTTCAGGCAAGGGACAGGCCACGGTCACATTGGTAACCGAAGACGGCCAGCCGTATGCCCACGCGGGCAAGCTGCTGTTTGCCGACGTGGCGGTCGATGAAAGCACGGGCACGGTCTCGATGCGCGCCGCCTTCCCCAACCCGGAACGCACCCTCCTGCCCGGCATGTATGTGCGTGCGCGGCTGGAACAGGCGGTCAACGAGTCCGCCATCAGCGTGCCGCAGCAGGCGGTGGTGCGCGGCACCGACGGCGCCAGTGTGCTGCTGGTAGGCGCCGACAACAAGGTGACGGCGCAAGCGGTCAAGGCCGACGCCGCGCAAAATGGCAACTGGATCATCAGTTCGGGCCTGAAAGGCGGCGAACGCGTGATCGTCGAAGGGTTCCAGCGCGCCAAGCCCGGCGCCAGCGTGACGCCAACGCCGTGGCGCGGGGTTGGCGCTGCTGCGGCGGCTGCTACCCCTGCTACCCCGGCCGCCCCTGCTGCTCCAGCAGCCAAGTAAGCGAGAACATCCATGGCCAAGTTCTTTATCGACCGCCCCGTGTTTGCGTGGGTGATTGCGCTGTTCATCATGCTCGCCGGCGTACTGGCGATCAAGGCGCTGCCGGTGGCGCAGTATCCGACCATCGCTCCGCCCTCCATCGTCATCGACGCCACCTATCCCGGCGCCACCGCGCAAATCCTCGACGACGCCGTCACCAGCGTGATCGAGCAGGAAATGAACGGCGCCGACGGCCTGCAATACGTGGAATCGGTCAGCGAGGGCAATGGTTCGGTGTCGATCACCGTCACCTTCCTGCCCGGTACCAATCCCGACCTGGCGGCCGTCGATGTGCAGAACCGCATCAAGCGGGTCGAGTCGCGCCTGCCGCAGGCGGTGACCCAGCAGGGTGTGCAGGTCAACAAGGCGCGCAGCAATATCCTGATGTTTGTCGGCGCCTCGTCCACCGACGGCAAAATGGACACCGCCGCCATCGGCGACTACCTGGCGCGCAACGTGGTCAATGAAATCAAGCGCCTGCCCGGCGTCGGCCAGGCGCAGTTGTTCGGCACCGAGCGCGCCATGCGCATCTGGGTCGATCCCGCCAGGCTCGAAGGCTTGAAGCTGACCATGGCCGAAGTGACGGCCGCCATCCGTGCGCAGAATGCCCAGGTCACGGCCGGTACGCTGGGCGACCTGCCTGCGCCGACTGAACAGGCTTACGCAGCGCCCATCGTGGTGCAGGGCCAGTTGAGCACCCCCGAGGAATTCGGCAAGGTGGTGCTGCGCGCCGCCGGCAGCGGCGCCGTGGTGCGGCTGAGCGACGTGGCCCGCATTGAAATGGCCGGCGCCAACTTTAACCGCAGCGCGCGCCTGGACGGCAAGCCGTTCGTCGCCATCGCCGTGCAGCAGTCGCTGACCGGCAATGCGCTGGCCACGGCCACGCTGGTGCGCCAGAAAATGGATGAGCTGTCGAAGTTCTTCCCGCCCGGCCTGCAATACACGGTGCCCTACGATACCTCGACGTTTGTGAAAATCTCGATCGAGGAAGTGGTCAAGACCCTGCTCGAAGCAGTGCTGCTGGTGTTTATCGTCATGTACGTGTTCCTGCAAAACCTGCGCTACACGCTGATCCCCACCATCGTGGTGCCGGTGGCGCTGCTGGGCACTTTTGCGGTGATGCAGCTGGCCGGCTTTTCGATCAATGTGCTGACCATGTTCGGCATGGTGCTGGCGATCGGCATCCTGGTCGATGACGCCATCGTGGTGGTGGAAAACGTCGAACGCATCATGAGCGAGGAAGGCCTGTCGCCGCGCGACGCCACCCGCAAGGCCATGTCGCAGATTACCGGCGCCATTGTCGGCATTACGCTGGTGCTGATCGCCGTGTTCATTCCCATGGCTTTCTTCGGCGGCGCCGTCGGCGCCATCTACCGCCAGTTTTCGCTGGCGATGGTATCGGCCATGGTGTTCTCAGCCTTGATGGCGCTGACGCTGACGCCAGCCCTGTGCGCCACCATGCTGAAACCCGTGCAGGCCGGCCATCATCATGAACGCAAGGGCTTCTTCGGCTGGTTCAACCGCCGCTTTGCCGTCGCCGCCACCGGCTACCAGGGCATGGTCGCCAAAATGCTGGGACGCAGCGGACGCTTCATGCTGGTGTTTGCGCTGATCTGCGGCGTGGTCGGCTGGATGTATGTGCGTCTGCCCTCGTCGTTCCTGCCCAATGAAGACCAGGGCTACATTATCGCCACCGTGCAGCTGCCGCCCGGCGCTTCGCGCAGTCGCACCGAGGCCGTGCTGGCGCAGGTGGAAACTTATCTGCACACGCAAAAAGCCGTGGCGCGCACCATCGCCGTGGCCGGCTTCAGCTTCTCGGGCGCCGGCCAGAACGTCGGCCTGGTGTTCGTGCCGCTCAAGGACTGGGATGAACGCGGCCCGGAAGACGCCGCCGACAAGGTGGCGGCGCGCGCGCTCAAGGCGCTGTCCGGCATTGCCGACGCCGTGGTGTTTCCACTGAGCCCGCCGCCGATCCGCGAACTGGGCAACGCCGCCGGCATTACCGCGCGGCTGCAGGACCGCGCCGGCGTGGGTCACGCCGGCCTGGTGGACGCGCGCAACCAGCTGCTGGCCATGGCTGCCAAGGGCGACGTGATCACCGGCCTGCGCCCGGAAGGGCTGGAAGACGCACCCCAGCTGCAACTCGACATCGACCGCGCCAAGGCCAATGCGCTGGGCGTGGCGTTTGCCGACATTAACAGCCTGCTGTCGGTGGGGCTGGGCTCAAACTATGTCAACGACTTTACCAGCAGCGGGCGCCAGCAGCGCGTGATCGTGCAGGCCGACGCGCCGCGCCGCTTGCAGCCGGAAGATATTTTGTGCCTCAACGTACGCAGCGCCTCGGGCGGCATGGTGCCGCTGTCGGCGTTTGCCACCACGCGCTGGATCAACGGCCCGGTACAGCTGGTGCGCTACAACGGCTACCCGGCCATCAAGCTGACCGGCAATGCCGCGCCGGGGCGCAGCACCGGCGACGCCATGGCCGAACTGGAACGCCTGGCAGCGCAGCTGCCGCCCGGCTTCAGCATTGAATGGACCGGCCAGTCGCTGGAAGAAAAAACCTCGGGCGCGCAGGCGCCGGCGCTGTTTGCGCTGTCGATGCTGGCGGCCTTCCTGGTGCTGGCGGCGCTGTACGAAAGCGAATCGATCCCGATTGCCGTGTTGCTGGTGGTGCCGCTCGGTATCCTCGGCGCGCTGCTGGGCGCGCATATCCGCGACCTGCCCAACGATGTGTACTTCAAGGTCGGGCTGATTGCGATTATCGGCCTGTCGGCCAAGAACGCGATTCTGATCATCGAGTTTGCCAAGGACTTGCAGGCGCAGGGCAAGGGCCTGATCGAAGCCACGCTGGAAGCCGTACACCTGCGCTTCCGGCCCATCATCATGACGTCGCTGGCGTTTATCCTCGGCGTGCTGCCGCTGGTGATCGCCAGCGGCGCCGGTTCGGCCAGCCAGCGCGCCATCGGCACCGGCGTGATGGGTGGCATGATCACCGCCACCGTGCTGGCGGTCTTCCTGGTGCCGGTATTTTTCGTGGTGATCCGCCGCATCTTCAAGG
Source organism: Duganella sp. (assembly GCA_040508275.1). Lineage (GTDB taxonomy): Bacteria > Pseudomonadota > Gammaproteobacteria > Burkholderiales > Burkholderiaceae_D > Rugamonas. The sequence continues at coordinate 5,410 of JBEVNE010000431.1, read as the reverse complement.
GCAGCGAACGCCAGCGCAAGCTGGCCGCGCATGAACTCAATGATAAAAACTATGACACCCATGATTAAGCATGTGCCGGCGCTGCTGGCTGCCGGCTTGCTGTCGGCCTGTTCACTCGCGCCCACCTATGAACGTCCGGCGGCGCCGGTGGCGGCGCAGTATCCGTCGTCTGCTATCTCACCTGCCGCACCTGTCGAACCTGTCGCAGCAGCCTCCGCTGCCGCGGCCGATACCGGCTGGCGCGACCACTTCAGCGACCCGCAGTTGCAGCAGTTGATCGCCGCCGCCCTCGAACATAACCGCGACCTGCGCAGCGCCGCCCTGCGCATCGAGGAGGCACGCGCGCTGTACCGGATCCAGTCGGCCGAGCGCCTGCCCACGCTGAACGGCAGCCTGGCCGCCAGCCGCGCCCAGACCCCGGCCACGCTGGCCCCCGGCGGTGCCAGCGTGATCAGCGAACGCTACGACGCCGGCGTGGCCGTCGCCGCCTTCGAGCTCGATTTTTTCGGCCGCGTGAAAAGCCTGAATGACGCCGCCCTGGCCAGCTACCTGGCCACCGATGAAGCGCGCCGGGCGGCGCAGATCAGCCTGGTAGCCCAGGTGGCGCAAGCCTATTACGCCGAACGCGCTTTTGCACAGCAGGCGGCGCAGGCGCAGCAAACCTTCGAGGCGCGCGCCCGCACCTACGAACTGACGCAGCAGCGCGCCCAGGTCGGCGCATCGTCGCTGCTCGACCTGCGCCTGAACGAAACGCTGATGCACAGCGCGCGCGCCGCCGCGCTGACACTGGCACGCCAGCGCGCCCAGGCCTCCAATGCGCTGACCTTGCTGGTCGGTCAGCCGCCGGTCGCACCACCTGCTGGCGCCATGCCCGACGACGCCCAGCTCGACGCCCTGAGCGCGCTGCCAACTGGCCTGCCGTCCGAGCTGATCGCCCGCCGTCCCGATATCCGCGCCGCCGAACTGCGCCTGCAAGCCGCCAACGCCAATATTGGCGCCGCCCGCGCCGCCTTCTTCCCGCGCGTGAGCCTGTCCGCCGCCCTGGGCAGCAGCAACCCCACGGTGGGCGGCCTGTTCGACAGCGGCAGCGGCAGCTGGTCGTTCAGCCCGCAACTGGTGCTGCCGATTTTTGACGGTGGCCGCAACCGCGCCAACCTGGACGTGAGCGAAGTACGCAAGAACCTGGCGGTCGCCGATTACGAAAAAACCATCCAGATCGCCTTCCGCGAAGTAGCCGATGCACTGGCCGCGCGCGACTACCTGGGCGCCCAGGTGGAAGCGCAGCGCGCCGTGCAGATGGCGCAGGCCGACCGCCTGCGGCTGCTGCAACTGCGCTTCGATAACGGCGTCGCCAACACGCTCGACGTGCTCGATGCGCAGCGCGAACTGTTTGCTGCCGAACAGGCGCTGGTGCAGGCGCGTTTGCTGCGCACCACCAGCGCCATCGACCTGTACCGGGCGCTCGGCGGTGGTTTGAAATAGTGGCGTCACCGATCACCATCCGTCTGGGGCCAGCTGCGCGGGCGCGCATTGCCGCCGAAGGCGTACGGCCTGACGATATCGCCGTGATTCCCGCTGCCGCTGGCGGACCGAAAGGGCTGATCCTGAACGGCCTCGACCTGTGGCTGTTCGGCAGTTTTCTCAAGGGCGTGCAGCGCCAGCGGCGCCTGGTCGGAGCCTCGATTGGCGCCTGGCGCATGGCTGCCTCGGCGTTTGACGATCCGGTAGCCGGCCACCGTCGCCTTGCGCGCCTGTATGCCCACCAGCGCTATCCGGCCAAGGTGACGGCGGCCTACATCAGCCAGAATATCCGCGCCCTGCTCGACGAACTGCTCGATGGCCGCAGCGCCGAACTGCTCGAGCACCGGTGGCATCACCTGAATATCCTGACCGTGCGCGGCGCCGGCGCACTGGCGCGCAGCCGTGGCGTACGCTGGCGCGAGATGGCCGGCTTTTTGCTGGCTGCGGCCGGCAACGCGGTATCGCGCCAGCGCCTGGCGGCGTCGCTGGAGCGCGTGATTTTTCACCAGGCGCAGGATGATGGCCACTGGCTGCGCCAGCCGTTTGACGCCTTTGCCAATCACTTTGCCGAGCTCACGGCCGCCAACCTGCGCGACGCCCTGCAAGCTTCCGGCTCGATCCCGCTGGTGCTCGAAGCGGTGCGCGACATCGCCGGCGCCCCGCCCGGCGCCTACTGGGACGGCGGCTTGATCGACTATCACCTGCACCTGCCCTACCAGCGCGAACCCGCGCCGGGGCTGGTGCTGTATCCGCACTTTAGCGGCCATATCGTGCCCGGCTGGCTGGACAAGCCGATGCCGTGGCGGCGTGCGCGCGCCAACGATCCGGCGCTGGACAATGTGATCCTGGTGTCGCCGTCGGCCGACTTCATCGCCCGCCTGCCGCATGGCAAACTGCCCGACCGCAAGGACTTTACCGTCTACGGCCAGCAGCACGAGGCCCGCATCCGCGACTGGACTTTCGCCCTCGGCGAAAGCGAAAGAATGGCGGCGGCGTTTGCGCAATGGTGCGATAAACCGGATCTGGCAGCAACCTTGTCTTTTTGATCTACGGTCGCGTTACCAAAAAGCAACACCAAGCGCTGGCAGCGCCAATTCTGATGACCGCCGTTGCCGCCGGGCGCATACTTGAAGCGTGCTAGCCAGCCCTGTTGTGGCCAGCGCCTCACGTGTACAAGACGTACACGATGCACCAGACCGGAGACACATCATGAATTTTCTGTCGCACACGCGCATCGGCACCCGCCTCGCGGCCGCCTTTGCCATTGTTCTGCTGCTCGCCGTGATCGCCACCACGGTGGGTCTGGTCAACGCCCGCAGCCAGGCTACCGCCACCCGCGAGATGATGGAAAAGCCGCTGGCCAAGGAGCGCCTGGTATCGGACTGGTATGTGCTGATGTATTCCGCCATCGCCCGCACCGAACTGATTGCGCGCAGCAAGGATGCCTCGCTGCCGACGGTGTTTGCCGACGTCATTGCCGCCAGCAGCAAGCGTGGCGGCGAGTTGATGGGCAAGGTCAAGGAGCTGGTCGCCAGCGATGAAGAACGCGTGATGTTCGACAAGATCGTCACCCTGCGCAACAACTATCAAAAGCTCAAGACGGCGGTGGGCGATGCGCGCAAGAGCGGCGATGACGCCGCCGCCGAAAAGCTGTTCACCGGCGAATTCACGCCAGCCGCCAAGGCGTATTCGCTCGCCGTCGAAGGCTTGCTGGCGCACCAGCGCAAGGCCATCGACGACACCGCACACGCCATCGACGCCGCCAACGACCGCGCCAACACGCTGCTGCTGGTGCTGACCATCCTGATGGTCAGCATCGGTTCGCTGGCGGCGTGGATCATTTCACGCTCGATCACGGTACCGCTCAGGTCTGCGGTCGGCATTGCCGCCACCGTCGCCAACGGTGACCTGACCACGCGCTTCGAGGCGCCCAGCTCGCGCTCCGAAATCGGCGAACTGATGACCGCCCTCAAGGGCATGAACGACTCGCTGCGCACGGTGGTCAGCCAGGTGCAGATGGGCACCCAGACGATTGCCGGCGCCTCCAACGAAATCGCCGCCGGCAATATGGACCTGTCGCAGCGCACCGAGGAGCAGGCCAGCTCGCTGGAGGAAACCGCGTCGTCGATGGAGGAACTGACCTCCACCGTGCGCCAGAACGCCGACAACGCCAAGCAGGCCAACAAGCTGGCGCAGGCGGCGTCGGAAGTGGCGGAAAAAGGCGGCGCCATCGTCGGCCAGGTGGTCGATACCATGGGCACCATCAACGATTCGTCGCGCAAGATTTACGACATTATTTCGGTCATCGACGGCATTGCCTTCCAGACCAATATCCTGGCCCTGAACGCCGCAGTGGAAGCAGCGCGCGCCGGTGAACAGGGGCGCGGCTTTGCCGTGGTGGCCAGCGAAGTGCGCAACCTGGCGCAGCGCTCGGCCGGCGCCGCCAAGGAAATCAAGGAATTGATCGGCAACTCGGTCGAGCAGGTCGATATCGGCTCCAAGCTGGTGCAACAGGCTGGCGCCACCATGGACGATGTGGTGGCCAGCGTGCGCCGCGTGACCGACATCATGGGCGAAATCACCTCGGCCACCAGCGAGCAGAGTATCGGCATCGACCAGGTCAACACGGCGATCACGCAGATGGACCAGGTAACGCAGCAGAACGCCGCGCTGGTGGAGCAAGCCGCCGCTGCGGCAGCGAGCATGCAGGAACAGGCTGCGCAACTGGCCGAGGTGGCGTCGTCGTTCCGGCTTGAGGGTGGTGTGCAGGCGCCAGCTGCGACAGCGCCGATGCAGCAAGTGCAGGCGCCGCGCCCCACGCTGGTGAAGAAACCTGCGACACGTCCTGCGCCAGCCGTCAAGCGCAGCGCCGCCAAACCGGCACTGGTAACGAGCAGCAGCCCAGCAAGCACACGCGCCAGCAAACCGGCAACGGTGGGCAGCGACAAGGATTGGGAAGAGTTTTAACACTGTGCTGCGGGCTGGGGCCCGCAACGCTCACGCTCACGCCTTTAAAAACATCTCCTGCAAATCATTGAGGAAGCGCTGTCCCAGCTCGGTCGGGCGGATCACCTTGTAGTCGCGGTAGATCAAGCCCTTGGCCTCGGCCGCGTTGAGGGTTTTGTCGATGGCGTTGATGCTCATGCCGGTGCGCTCGGCAAACAGATTGGGATCGAACCCTGCCCGCAGCCGCAGGGTGTTGAGCATGAATTCGAAACCCATGTCTTCGCGGGCAATCTCGTTTTCCTCCTGCACCGGCGCGCCCATGCGCACCTGCTCCATGTACGCCTTGGGCTGCTTGTAGCGCGCCTGGCGCAGGATGCGGTGCGGGAACGACAGCTTGGAGTGCGCACCAGCGCCGATGCCGAGATAGTCGCCGAATTCCCAGTAATTGAGATTGTGGCGCGCACGTTTGCCTTCGCGCGCATAGGCCGACACTTCGTAATGCTGGTAGCCGTTGGCGGCGGTCAGTTCGGCGATCATGTCCTGCATGTCGGCGCTGGCGTCGTCGTCTGGCAGTGCCGGCGGGTACTTGGCGAACAGCGTGTTCGGTTCCATCGTCAGGTGATACAGCGACAGGTGCGGCGGGGCGAACGACAGCGCCGTCTCGATGTCCTGGCGCGCTTCGTCCAGCGTTTGCGACGGCAGCGCGTACATCAGGTCGAGATTGAAATTGTCGAAATTATCTTGTGCGATTTCTACCGCGCGCCGTGCTTCGCCATCATCGTGAATACGGCCCAGCGCCTGCAGGTGACGCGTATTGAAGCTCTGGATACCGATCGACAGGCGGTTGATACCGCTGGCGCGGTACGCGCGGAATTTCTCGGCCTCGAAGGTGCCGGGATTGGCTTCCATGGTGATCTCGACGTCGCTGTCGAGCGGCAGCAGC
>JBEVNE010000428.1:0-4096 GCA_040508275.1 Duganella sp. | reverse complement strand
GGAACGCTGGCCTACACGCTGATCGGCGGCACCCTGGCGGGCACGGTGCTGACGCTGGTGTTCTTGCCGGCCATGTATGCGATCTGGTTCAAGATTGGTGCGCCGCGTGGAGGTGCTGTGGCGGGGTGAGGTGTCCGTTAGCCTGGTCGGACCGGCAAAAGCATGTATGCTGCCGGTCTTACTCACCTTCATGAATTGCCAGGAGCCTCGGATGCATTTCGCAGTATTGTTGATGGGAGAAAACTTCATCGGCCTCGGGGACAACAAGACCTCTGCCGATGGCTTTTTCGTTACGCGCTGCGTGGCAGCAGAGAATGCCGAGGAGGCGGGCGCGAAAGCGATCGAGCTCATCAGTCTGGAGGACAAGCTGATACGGGGCCGTACCATGCGCTCAACCATCGTGTGCAAGCAGACGGTGGTGATTCCGGAGGAGATAGCGTTTGACGGTCCGGAGCTGACGATTTTTGAGATGGAGCAGAGTGGGGCCGACTGAGCACGTGGGTATCAAGTGTCTCTATTCAAACACCGGCCTGAAAAACTGCCGCTCATAGCTGATGATGCAACGGGTATCTTCGGCATATTTAAAGGCTGCCTGGCATTGCGCATCGTCGAGCGAGTTTTTACGGTAGGTTTCGTAGGCGGCCAGTGAGGGGAAGGTAAACATGGCCAGGGCGATGTTGTTGGCGCTTTCTGACGGCAGGAAATAGCCGTGGTGCTGGCCGCCAAAACGTTCCACCAGCGGTATCCACAGCTTGCCGTAATGCTCGAACTCCGCCAGTTTGTAGGGATCGATGACGTAGCGTAAATAACAGGTAACCATTTCTCTCTCTCCAGTTTTCAATCGCCACCCTCACCACCGTCCTCATCGTCGCCATCGACCAGGCCGTCCTTGACGGCGCGCGTGCGGGCGGCGTCGGCGCCTTCTTTCAGTTTGGCGGCGTTGAGCATGAACTGGTCAACGCTGCGGTCGGGGCTGCGCCGCACTTCGGGTGGCAGCAGTACCGACATGTAGAGTTCGTCGGCAGTGCGGCCCGTGCTTTGTACATTGGTCAGCAGCAGCAGGCCCGAGCCGGCTACCAGCATTACCCACGCCGTGATGGCGAAACGCCGCTGGTGGTGCGGCTTGATGGTGATCAGGTGGAAGAACAGCATGGTGCAGGCAATCGCCAGGATCACCAGGTTGCCGTAGCGGGTAAAGCTTTCGGCCGACCAGGCGTAGGCAATGACGTTGCTGGCAGCACTGGCGATGAATATCACCGCCAGGCCGCTGCCCAGAATAAACAGATGGCGCCCCAGCCGTGCGTGGCTGCCAAACAGGCGGTTGGCCAGCGCCCACACGCCGGCCCACAGCAGGCCGGCCGTCAGGCTCGAGGCCAGCACCAGCAGGTAGCGGATCAGGGCAAACGGTTCCACATCGGACAGCCAGGTTTCCAGACAACTGAAAATGGCGATCAAGGCCAGGCCGACGCTGGCCGGTATGGCGCCTTCCCAGCCGTGCATGGTGGTGTCGGCGATTTCGGCCGGTACCGGAAAATCGGCAGCGCGGATGCGCAGGCGTGTGTGGCCGAGGCGCACCACGGTATGGCCTTTCAATTCCACCGTTGTGGCGCGCTTGCCACGTACATAGGTGCCGTTGCGGCTGCCCAGGTCGCGCAGCAGCAGGGAGTCGTCGTCGCCCGCTTCAACGATTGCATGTTCGGCGGCGCTGTGGGCGTCGTCGAGGATGACGTCGTTATCGTAACTGCGGCCGATGCGGATTGGCAGTGCGGCCGCCTTGTGACGGTGCAGCACATCGCCATTGCGTGCCAGAATTTCAATAAAGTATGGCGCTTTCATCGCGCACCTCGCGCCGGTTCTGCCGCCGCTGATGCTGCAGCGGCAGGCTTGGCGACTGCGGTAGGCCTGGCCGCGCCAGTTGGCCTGGGCGCCAGCGCCAGCGAATCGAGGAATACGCGCGTCAGGCGCAGACCGTTGTCATACGAAACACCACGGGCGTCGATACGGCTTTGCAGGCTCATCAAGCCTTGGTCGGTGCTGGCGGTGAGCAGGGCAAAGTCGTACAGGCCGGCAAACTTGCGGTAGGCACGCACGCACAGCACGGCGCGCAGCGGCAGGTTCTTGTTCTTGACGAAGTCCTCGGTGCAGTTGGGGCCCGTCAAGCGTGAGTCCTTGTTGCTGCCAAAGTGTTCATTCTTGAACGAGGCGCTGGCCAGCTGGGCAAAACGGAGCTGGTCCAGGCCGGTGCTGCGGATAAACTGGTGGCGGATGCTGATTTGTCCCGTCTGCAGCGAACCGCTGATGAAAATCGCCGATTCCATCGCGCAGCTGGCGTCATCGACCGAAAACGGCTTGTCGGCCTTGACGTTGGAGCGACCCCAGCAGCGCATCTGTTCGGACTCGCGCACCGGTACCAGGTACGGGCCCATCGGTTTCAGGCTCAGCGGGCTGGCCAGCAGCTGATCCACCATGGCGCGCTGGTGGCTCAGCAACTGGGCTGCCACCACGGCGGTAAAGTCTGCCGGCGCCTTGTCCTGGGTAGCGACCTTGCGCAGCAGGTCCTGGGCAAAGCGGGCTGGCACCAGGAAGCTGACCAGTTCGCCATCGAGGCGCTTCGAGACATTCACGCCGGCCACCGAGCCGTCGACCGTCACGCTGGGGCCGCCGCTCATGCCGGAGTTGATCGGGCCGGTGAACATCAACTGGTCGTAAAAACTGCGGGCGATTACGCCGTTGTAGGCACCTTCGGAAATGGCAAAGCCAAGGTCGAGCGGATTACCCATCGAGTACAGGTACTGGCCCTGGCTGAGCCGCGCCAGTTGGTCGGGCATCTTGAAAAAGCCGGTGCCCTGGCGATTCACGCGCAGCACGGCAAGGTCGTGCAGCACGTCTACCGCCAGCAATTCGAGATTGCCGCGCTGGCCGCTGGTATCGACCCATTCACCAACATAGGTGTCGGGGTCGAGTGCAAATTGCGAGACCACGTGGTAGTTGGTAACGACCAGGTTGCTGGTGCCGATCAGAAATCCCGAGCCGACCGACGATTGCGTGCGGCCGCTTTTCAGCAGCGAGCGCACTTGCAGGATATCGTTCTTGGCGGCGGCGTACAGGTGCTGGGCTGCGCTGGAAGGCGGTGGCAGTGGCGCGCTGTCCGCCGTGGCGGCGCTGTCGGCAGTATCGGCCGCAGGCGTGGTATTGGTATTAGTGGGATTGGTGGTAGTGGGAGCAGTAGCCGCCGGCGCCCGGGCAGGGGCGGCGCTGGCGGCGGCTGGCGCCGCCAATACTGATGGGACGGCACAGGCGCCAGCCCAGAGGACAACAAGTGAAGCAGCAAGCGCGTTGAATTTCATGCAATCCCTGGTCTGGCGGTGTGACTATTACAAGGCGCCGTCTTCCGCTGGCGCCGGTGTGAGCGGCTGCATCATGTGGCCCAGCTTGGCTGCTTTGGTATCGAGATAATGCTGGTTGAAAGCATTACGGTTGACCAGCAGCGGCACGCGCTCGGCCACTTCAATGCCGAGCTTGCTCACGGCGTCTATCTTACGCGGATTATTGGTCATCAGGCGCAGGCTACGCACATCGAACTGGGCCAGCATCGGCTTGACCAGGCCGTAGTTGCGCTGGTCGGCCTTGAAGCCCAGCTGTTCGTTGGCCTGCACGGTGTCGGCGCCGGCTTCCTGCAGGCGGTAGGCGCGGATCTTGTTGACCAGGCCGATGCCGCGGCCTTCCTGGCGCAAATACAGCAATACGCCGCGGCCTTCTTCGGCGATGCGTTGCAGCGCGCCTTCGAGCTGGGCGCCGCAGTCGCAGCGCTGCGAATACAGCACGTCGCCGGTCAGGCATTCGGAGTGCACGCGCGCCAGCACCGGTTCGCCATTGCTGATGTCGCCCAGCACCATGGCCAGGTGTTCCTTGCCGGTGGCTTTTTCCACGAAGGCATGCAGGGTGAACTGCGCCCACGGCGTGGGCAGCGCACACGAGGTCATGTACTCCAGTTCGTCCTGGGCCGGGTTTTCTGCACTGTGCGACATAGCTCTGCTCTTTATTATTAATCGATTTGCCAGTAAAAAAGGCGCGCCGGGCTGTTGAACAGACCCGG
>JBEVNE010000393.1:0-8713 GCA_040508275.1 Duganella sp. | reverse complement strand
AGCACGGTCGAGTACAACAGCGACTTCGATTCGAAACCGATTCGATCAAGGTTGACATCGGGTTGAGTGAGATTGCAGACCACACTGAGTGAACACGAACCTATACTGGAATTCGGCCACTGAAGAGCGAAGGCCGAATCATCCTGGAGGCTAAGATGGCGAAGACTGATGCGGAAACAATAGACGCCTGGGCCGGGCAGCGCACCGTGGCCCGACGCGAGAAGAACTTGGTCGCGCTGCTGGCGGTGCGCGGCGAGATCGAATCAGGGCTGGCGGCCGGTTATACGGCAAGAACTGTCTGGCTCTACCTTTACGAGAAAGGGCGAATACCCTGCAAGTACGGCACTTTTCTGAAGTTCGTGAATCTACACATCCGGCAGCCGCTGCCTGCCAAAGTGCCGGTGATGCCGCAGGAAAAGAAGGGGCCGGTGTTTAACCCGCCTGAAAAACTACGCGGCTTCTATTTCAATCCCATTCCTTGCAAAGAGGATCTGATCTAGAAGCAATGCCGGATATCGCAAAATCCCTGAGTGCCTCTGCACAGGCGCGGCAAGGGCCGAAGGCGCGAGCGGCGGCCGCAGCAAGACTCTCGCAACAGGCACGAATGCCTATGTTGAACGGGTCCACCGCGGCGCGCCCCTGGCGTCCGTCATGGCTGCGTTCAGCGTGGCACCTGAGATTCCCGCATCAATGCAATCGGAGGCGAATTCAGTGCAGAGGCCAGACAGAACGTCTGTCAATTCCTTGAGGTGGTCATGGCGAATTTTTCTCATTAATTCCCGAACGTCGTCCTGCGCAACCTCGTCGCCTGCGATGCGTAGCAGCGAAGGAAATACGGTCTCGAACATGTGCTCCAAGGCCGCCTCCCCGGCTTGTTTGCAGAGGCGCCGCAACTGTTGCGCCTCGATGGTTTCCGGAAGCTGGCGATGCTTTGGCGCTGGCGGCTTCGGACTCAGGCGGCCGGCGTTGAATTCCGTGCGCGGGTCGTGCCCGTTACGAAGCATGTCGCGTGCAACCTCGCGGCGGTTGCGCGCCAATCCCAGAGAAACCTCCGGAAATCGACCGAAGGTCAGCGTTTGCGCCTTGCCAAGCTGATCATGGTACTTCATTCGCCATGTCTTGGCACCGCTTGGCATGAGGTCGAGGTACAGACCACTGCCGTCAAACAGCTTGCGAGGCCGGTCGCCGGGCAGGCTCTGCGTTACCTGCTGCTCCGTTAGAGGTGAAATGATTTTTGGCATGGCCCCCTCCTACCGGTACCGCGAGTTGTGCTCAACGACAGTGGTCCGCTGCTGCCCAAACTGATATTCCCGCCCCTGCGCGACGGTATCCAGATAATCGGCCCAGTCCTGCATCATGAGATGTCTCTCTTTCAGAAACTGGGCGCGGTCGTAGGCGCTGGCCACCTTGTCCTTGGGTGCGTGCGCCAACTGCCTGTCTACCACCTCGTGGCGGTAGCCCAGCCGCTCCTTGATGGTGCTCATCGCCAGCGCACGGAAGCCGTGCCCGGTCATGCGTCCTTTGTAGCCCATGCGCTCCAGCACGGCCAGGATGGTGTTGTTGCTGATGGGCTTCTTGGGGTCACGCTGGTTCGGGAACAGGTGCTTGCTCCCGCCGGTCAAGGCATGCAGTTCGCGCAGCAGGGCCAGCGCCTGCCGTGACAGGCAAACGTGGTGGTTGGTCGTGTCCGGGTTGACGGTGAGCTTGCCGCGTTTCATCCGCTGCCAGGGAATAATCCATTCGCCTTTCTCCAGGTCGATTTCGCTCCATGGCGTCTCGATCAATTCGCTGGTGCGAACGAATACGAGCAGCATCAGCCGCAGGGCGATGCGCGTAGGCTGGAACATGCGCGCTTCATTGCGTTCAAGCACGCCAAGGAAAGCTGGCAGGTCGTCGGCATCGATGGCGGCGAAGTGGGACGGCTTGCGCGTTTTTAGAACGTCTTTCATGTCCACGACCAGATTGCGGTCGGTCAGGCCGCACTGGATCGCGTAGCTGAAAATCTGCGCGCAGACCGCTTTCATCCGGTGGGCAATTTCGCTGGCGCCGCGCTGTTCGATCTTGCGCAGCGCGGCGATGACGTCGAGGTGTTTCAGTTCGCCAATCGGTTTGCGGCCGATCTCCGGGAAGATGTCTGCTTCGAGACGACGGATCATGTTTTTGGAAGTACGCTCGCTCCAGGTCGGCACCTTGTTGGCATACCATTCACGGGCAATCTTTTCGAAGGTATTGGCGAGCTTGTCCGCTGCCAGGCGCTTGGAGTCGTTTCGTTGCTGGGCCGGGTCCACACCCTTCACGATCAGTCGGCGCGCCTGCAGGCGCATTTCTCGTGCGTCCTGCAGTGTAATTTCTGGATAAGGGCCAAAGGTCAGGCGGTTTTCCTTGCCGTTACTCTGACAAAACTTCAAGCGCCAGATGCGCGAGCCGGTCGTGGCAACTTCAAGGTACAGGCCGCCGCCGTCAAAAATTTTGTAGGTTCTGTCTCGCGGCTTGGCGTTTCTGACCTGCACCTCGGTCAGTGGTGGAATGATCTTGGCCATGGTAGTCTCCTCCGTTCGCACGTCGAAAACCAGTTTAGATCGCGGAATCGGGGCAGAGTTCAAGAATGGGGCGGAAGCTGATCCGTATCATGCCCCGAAAAAACTTGGATGCCCCCGGACAGCCCAGCACGCCACAAAACAAAAAAGCCGCTCTAGCAAGGGCTAAAGCGGCTTTTTGTGGGACTTCCCGGGACCTGCTGGGATCGCCTGATATGTATCCTTGGCGGAGAGAGGGGGATTCGAACCCCCGATAGGCTATAAACCTATACACGCTTTCCAGGCGTGCGACTTCAACCACTCATCCACCTCTCCTGCAACTTCCTCGCCTCCCGGCGAAGCGCCAAATTATAGCAAGGATTCTTACGATGACAAAATTTATTTCCTGATGCGACCTCAGGAAGCTTCCTTCAGCTGCTCCAGAATGGCCGGGTTTTCCAGGGTGGAGACATCCTGCGTGATGGTCTCGCCCTTGGCCAGCACGCGCAGCAGACGGCGCATGATTTTGCCGGAGCGGGTTTTTGGCAGGTTGTCGCCGAAGCGGATTTCTTTGGGCTTGGCAATCGGGCCGATTTCCTTGCCGACCCAGTTACGCAGTTCCAGCGCCAGTTTCTTGGCGTCTTCGCCGGTGGGGCGCGCCTGCTTGAGCACCACGAAGGCGCAGATCGATTCGCCGGTGGTGTCGTCCGGTTTGCCGACCACGGCGGCTTCCGCCACCAGCGGGTTGGCCACCAGCGCCGATTCGATTTCCATCGTGCCCATGCGGTGGCCCGATACGTTGAGCACGTCGTCGATGCGGCCGGTGATGGTGAAGTAGCCGGTATCCTTGTTGCGGATGGCACCGTCGCCGGCCAGGTACATCTTGCCGCCCAGTTCTTCTGGGAAGTAGCTGGTCTTGAAGCGCTCGGGGTTGTTCCAGATGGTGCGGATCATCGACGGCCATGGACGCTTGACCACCAGAATGCCGCCCTGCCCGTTCGGCACATCGGCGCCGGCTTCATCGACAATGGCGGCCATGATGCCCGGCAGCGGGAGTGTGCACGAGCCTGGCACCATCGGGGTGGCGCCCGGCAGCGGGGTGATCATGTGGCCACCGGTTTCGGTCTGCCAGAAGGTATCGACAATCGGGCATTGCTCGCGGCCTACCTGCGTGTAGTACCACATCCAGGCTTCCGGGTTGATCGGCTCGCCCACCGTGCCCAGCAGACGCAGCGACGACAGGTCGTAATTTTTCGGATGCACTTTCGGATCGACGTCGGACGCTTTGATCAGCGAACGGATCGCCGTTGGCGCGGTGTAGAAGATATTGACCTTGTGCTTGGCCACGGTTTCCCAGAAACGGCCGGCGTTCGGGTAGGTGGGCACGCCTTCAAAGATGACTTGCGTGGCGCCGACGGCGGTGGGGCCGTAGGCGATGTAGCTGTGGCCGGTTACCCAGCCGATGTCGGCGGTGCACCAGTAGACATCGCTCGGCTTGATGTCGAACGACCATTTCATGGTCAGCGCGGCCCACAGCAGGTAGCCGCCGCTCGAGTGCTGCACGCCTTTGGGGGTGCCGGTGGAGCCCGAGGTGTAGAGGATGAACAGCGGATGTTCAGCATCGACCCATTCCGGTTCGCAATCGGCCGACTGGCCTTCGACCAGCTCGTGCAGCCACAGGTCGCGGCCTTCGGTCCAGGCGACGTTGCCGCCCGTGCGCTTGTAGACGATCACGTCCTTGATGCTGTCGCAGCCGCCCAGCGCCAGCGCTTCGTCGACGATGGATTTCAGTGGCAGTTGCTTGCCGCCGCGAAGTTGTTCGTCGGCGGTGATCACGGCCACGGCGCCGGCGTCGATAATGCGCTCCTGCAGCGACTTGGCGGAAAAGCCGCCGAATACCACCGAGTGGGTGGCGCCGATGCGGGCGCACGCCTGCATGGCGGCGACGCCTTCTACCGACATCGACATGTAGATGATGACGCGGTCGCCTTTTTTGATGCCGCGCGATTTCAGGCCGTTGGCGAACTTGCTGACCTTTTCGTGCAGCTCTTTGTAGCTGACGTTGACGGTCTTGCCGTCGTCGGCCTCGAAGATGATGGCGGTCTTGTCGGCATTGCCGTTGCTCAGGTTACGGTCGAGGCAGTTGTACGACACATTGAGCTTGCCGCCTTCAAACCATTTGTAGAACGGTGCATTGTCTTCGTTGAGGGTGCGGGTGAACGGCGTTTGCCAGTCCAGGTGTTCCTTGGCCAGGCGCGCCCAAAAGCCTTCGTAGTCGGCTTCGGCCTCGGCTTGCAGGGCGTTGTAGCCTTCCATGCCCTGGATGGTGGCTTGCGCCACGAAGGCGCTCGATGGCGAAAAGACGCGGCTTTCCTGTGGTCCTTGTTGGGTGGTAGTGCTGCTCATGCTGGTCTCCGTTGTTGGAATCGTTTACCGCAAACATAAACTTGATCGCTTACTGCGCCCTTACAGATACTTGCTGTTACTGCCCGGTGATTCTATCAATATTTCGCTGATATCCCGGCCTCATAAGGCGCTGCGGCAGGCGGGCTGCGCGTGTAGAATGTCGGCATCTCTTATAGTCTGCACCATTTCCTGGAGTATTACCGAATGATTGACCCGCTTAAAACACCGCGCAAGCTGTCACCGATTGCGTCGTTTATTTTCCTGTCGCGCTGGCTGCAATTGCCGCTGTACATCGGCCTGATTCTCGCCCAGTGCGTCTATGTATTTCACTTCTGGGTGGAGCTCAAGGACCTGATCGGCGCCGCCATGGGCAACGAGGCGTCGCTCCAGCATATTTTCCAGGCGGTAGCAGTGCCAGGAGCGGCCGTACCGGAAAAGCTTAACGAAACCACCATCATGCTGGTCGTGCTGGGCCTGATCGACGTGGTCATGATTTCCAACCTGCTGGTCATGGTCATCATTGGCGGCTACGAAACCTTTGTCTCGCGCATGCACCTCGAAGGCCACCCGGACCAGCCGGAATGGCTGTCGCACGTCAATGCGTCGGTGCTGAAAACCAAGCTGGCCATGGCCATCATCGGCATTTCGTCGATTCATCTGCTGAAAACCTTCATCAATGCCAAGGCCTACGACGAAAAAACGCTGATCGCGCAAACCGTCATCCACATCGCTTTCCTGCTGTCGGCCATGGCCATCGCCTACACCGACCGCCTGACCACGATGACGCACCACGAAAGCAAGCACTGATTTACACGCCAGAACATCCCATCCACCACGCGAGAACATCATGACTATCATAAAGCAAGAAGACCTGATCGAATCAGTTGCCGCAGCGCTCCAGTACATCAGCTATTACCATCCGGCCGATTACATCGAGCACCTGGCGCGCGCCTACGAGTCCGAGCAAAGCCCGGCCGCCAAGGACGCGATTGCACAGATCCTGACCAATTCGCGCATGTGCGCGGAAGGCAAGCGTCCGATCTGCCAGGATACCGGCATCGTCAACGTCTTCCTGAAGATCGGCATGGGTGTGCGCTTTGAAGGCTTTACCGGCACCGTTACCGACGCCGTCAACGAAGGCGTGCGCCGCGCCTACAATTTCGACGACAACAAGCTGCGCGCCTCGATCGTGGCCGACCCGCACTTTGACCGCAAAAATACCAAGGACAACACGCCCGCCGTGGTCCACATGGAGCTGGTCGAAGGCAATACCGTCGATGTGAAGGTCGCCGCAAAAGGTGGTGGCTCGGAAAACAAATCCAAGATGATCATGATGAACCCGTCCGATTCGCTGGTGGACTGGGTGCTGAAAACCGTACCGACCATGGGCGCCGGCTGGTGCCCGCCGGGCATGCTGGGCATCGGCATTGGCGGCACGGCCGAAAAAGCCATGTTGATGGCCAAGGAAGTGCTGATGGACGACATCGACATGTACGAGCTGAAACAGCGCGGCCCGCAAAACAAGCTGGAAGAACTGCGTATCGAACTGTGCGACAAGATCAATGCGCTGGGCATCGGCGCCCAGGGCCTGGGCGGCCTGACTACCGTGCTGGACGTGAAAATCCTGATGCACCCGACCCATGCGGCATCGAAACCGGTTGCCATGATCCCCAACTGCGCCGCCACCCGCCACGGCCACTTCGTGCTGGACGGCTCCGGCCCTGCCTACATGACGCCGCCACCGCTGTCCACCTGGCCTGATGTATCGTGGGCGCCGGACACGGAAAAATCGAAGCGCGTCGATCTCGACACGCTGACCAAGGAAGAAGTGGCGTCGTGGAAGCCGGGCCAGACCCTGCTGCTCAACGGCAAAATGCTGACCGGCCGCGACGCTGCGCACAAGCGCATCCAGGACATGCTGGCCAAAGGTGAAGAACTGCCGGTGGACTTTAAAAATCGGGTCATCTATTACGTCGGCCCGGTCGATCCGGTACGCGACGAAGTCGTCGGCCCAGCGGGCCCGACCACCGCCACCCGCATGGACAAGTTCACCGACATGATGCTGGAAAAAACCGGCCTGATCGCCATGATCGGCAAGGCCGAACGCGGCCCGGCAGCCATCGAGTCGATCAAGAAGCACCAGTCGGCTTACCTGATGGCGGTGGGCGGTTCGGCCTACCTCGTGTCCAAGGCGATCAAGCAGTCGCGCGTGCTCGGCTTTGCCGACATGGGCATGGAAGCGATCTACGAGTTCGACGTGGTCGATATGCCGGTCACGGTAGCCGTCGATTCGGCCGGTACCTCGGTACACAACACCGGTCCGGCAGAATGGAAAGCCAAGATCGAGCAACTGAACGTGCCTATCGTTACTGCCTGACCCCATGCACGCCCCCTGCCCACGCCCTGCCGACTGCCCTATCGGCGTTTTCGACTCCGGCGTGGGCGGCCTGTCGGTGCTGCGCCATATCCGCGCGCAGTTGCCGGCAGAACACCTGTTGTACTTTGCCGATTCCGGCCATGCGCCCTACGGCGACAAAACCGAACAATACGTGGTGGACCGCACGCTGGCCGTCACGGCCTTTTTGCTGCAACAGGGCGCCAAGGCCCTGGTAGTGGCCTGCAACACTGCCACCGTAGCCGCCATCAAGGCACTGCGCACCCACTACCCTGAGTTACCCGTGGTCGGCGTCGAGCCTGGCCTCAAGCCGGCTGCCGCCGCCAGCCGCAACGGCAAGGTTGGCGTACTGGCCACGGCGCGCACGCTGCAAGGCGAAAAATTCCTGCAACTGCGCGAACAGATCAGCCAGGCCAGCAAGGCGCAATTCCTGCTGCAACCCGCGGTGGGCCTGGTGGACCAGATCGAACGCGGCGACCTGCAGGCGCCAGCGATTGCCGCCATGCTGGAGCAATACGTCGCTCCCCTGCTCGACCAGGGCGCCGACACGCTGGTGCTCGGCTGTACCCACTATCCATTCGTCCAACCGGGCATAGAACGCGTGCTGGCCGCCCACGGGCGCCAGGATGTCGTGCTGATCGACACCGGCAACGCCGTGGCCCGCCAACTGGTACGCCTGCTGGAGGCCGGCGCCTTGCTGCGCCGGGACGACAGCGCCGTGCATGGCTCAGATGCCATGCCTGCCGCAACGCTGCACGGCTATACCAGCGCCGAACCGGCCGCCCTGTCAGCCGCCTTCCGCACCCTGCTCGATCTCGATCCGCCTGTGCAAAAAGTGCAGATTTAGAAAAAACGGCCATTTCCAAAAAAACCTCGCATTTAGATTTGCAGGTTTCCAAAGTGCCTTGTATAATGCGGCACCTGCCCAGCAAACAGTGAAGCAGGCGAAGTTAGTAAGACAGTGGTGGCTGTAGCTCAGTTGGTAGAGTCCAGGATTGTGATTCCTGTTGTCGTGGGTTCGAGCCCCATCAGCCACCCCACAGAATACGCAGTAATATCAAAGGGTTACACGCTTCGGCTTGTAACCCTTTTTTCTTTCCAGCGCCGCTTACATGCCCCATGTAACCACGGTGTAACCCATTTTCTCCAATGGCGGCATAGTCGGGTCGGTAACAAGCGAAGGCCGCTGACTTCAATCTCCAGAAGCTCATCAACTACTCGTGCTGCACAACTACAGGCCGTCCGTGGAGAACAATGTCGCCACTGTAGTTTCCAGTGCCGCTGCAATCTTGACTAGCGTGAGGGCCGCCGGATTGTTGTCACCCCGCTCCACGCGCCCGAGATAGCTGCGATCAACGCCAGCCGCCAGCGCAAGCTCTTCCTGCGACATCTGGCG
>JBEVNE010000378.1:0-4364 GCA_040508275.1 Duganella sp. | reverse complement strand
CTTGCTTGCGGCCGTCGGCGTGGCCGGCCTCGTGGCCTTCCTCGTAGCCGGACGCGCGCGCTTCCTCGCGGATCGCCTCGAGTTCCTCGACGGTGGGATAGACGATCGGCGGCGGCACCGGCGGGCCGATGTCGGCCAGTTCCTGTTGCGCTTCGATCTGCTCGTACACGCGCTGTTCGGCGTCGTGGCGGGCTTGCTCGGCGGCGTGCGCACGCTGTTCGGCCTCGCGCTCGGCGACCACGCTTGGGCGTTCGTCGCCAAACGAGGTCATTTCCCAGCGCTGGAATGCAGTCTGCTTTTCTCTTGGTATGGTGGACATGAATTAATTATACGAATGAATCTTCGCCCTTGCCGCCGAGGACGATTTGTCCCTCGTCGGCCAGGCGGCGCACGATCTGCAGTATCTGCTTTTGCTGGCTTTCCACTTCCGACAGCCGGACCGGGCCTTTCGATTCGAGGTCTTCGCGCATCATTTCGCTGGCGCGCGCCGACATGTTCTTGAATATCTTCTCGCGCAATTCCTGCGAGGCGCCTTTCAGGGCGATGATCAGCATTTCCGACTGCACCTCGCGCAGCAGCAGCTGGATGCCGCGGTCGTCGATATCGATCACGTTGTCGAACACGAACATCTCGTCCATGATCTTTTGCGCCATGTCGTTGTCGTAGTTCTTGATGTTGTCCATCACCGAACTTTCCTGCTCGCCGCTCATGAAGTTGAGAATCTCGGCAGCAGTACGGACGCCGCCCAGCGACGATTTCTTGATGTTTTCGTTACCCGACAGCAGCTTGGTCAGCACGTCGTTGAGTTCGCGCAGTGCGGCCGGCTGCACGCCGTCCAGCGTGGCGATGCGCAGCACCACGTCGTTGCGCAGGCGGTCGGTAAAGTGGCTGAGGATTTCGCAGGCCTGGTCGCGCTCGAGGTGGACCAGGATGGTGGCGATGATCTGCGGGTGTTCGTTGCGGATCAGCTCGGCCACGGATTGCGAATCCATCCACTTCAGCGATTCGATGCCGGACGCATCCTTGCCGCCCAGGATGCGCGACAGCAGCACCGAGGCCTTGTCGTCGCCCAGCGCCTTGGTCAGCACCTGGCGGATGTACTCGTCCGAATCGAGGCCGACCGTGGAGGCGGCCGCGACCATTTCGCGGAAGTTGTCGAGCGTGCTGACGACTTCTTCGTGCGGCACGTTTTTCATGGTGGCCATCGAGGCGCCCAGCTTCAGCACTTCGCGCGGGCCCAGGTATTTCATCACCTCGGCGGCCTCGCTTTCGCCCATGGCCAGCATCAGAATCGCGGCTTTTTGCAGTCCGGTATTTTCAGTCATTTGCGCCTATCCATTCCTTGATGATGTTGGCCACGATACGTGGGTCTTCGACCGCCAGTTTTTTCGCCATGGCGAGGTTTTCGCGGTAGGTGCGCACCGTGCTTTCTTCCATCTTGCGCAACTCTTCCTCGGCAATGAGGGCTTCGTCCGGGCCTTCCTCGATGACTTCTTCCGGCACTTCCGGCTCCGGCTCGGGGGTGTTGATCTCGTCGATTTTCTTGAATACCGGGCGCATCATCGGCTTGACGATACGCAGCAGGATGTACAGCAGGATCAGCGCCGTGATCAGGAACTTGGCCAGGTCCTTGGCCATCGGCAGGTTGGCCGGATCGCGCCACCAGTCGAGCGGACGTTCAAACGGCCGGTCAACGCCGTCGAACGGCGAATTGGCCACGCTGACGGCGTCGCCGCGGTCCTGGTTGTAGCCCATCGCCTGCTTGACCAGGTCGTTGATCTTGGCCATTTCTTCCGGCGTGTAAGCCTTGATGGTGACCTTGCCATCGGCGTCAACCATGCGCTTGTAATTGACCGCCACCGCCACCGTCAGGCGGCGCAGGCCGCCCATGCCGCGCGACTCGTAGCGCACGGTCTTGTCCACTTCGTAATTGGTGGTCGATTCCTTGTGGGTCGGCGTATTGGCGTTGGCCGGCAGGGCGCCGGGCGGCGTGCCGGGCGCCGGTGGAGTGGCGCCTGCGCCGCCCGCAACCTGGTCCAGCGGCGCAGTGGCCGTGCCCGGCGGCTGGTTCGACAGCGCGCCGGGAATGCCGCCCGGATTGGCGTTGGCGTTGCCGCTGGTTTCCGTGCTTTGCTGGCTGCGGATGGCCGAAGCGGCCGGCGGCGAGTTCGGCTTATAGGTTTCCGCCGCCTGTTCGACCTGCGAAAAATCGACGTCGGCGGTGGCTTCGGCGCGCACATTGCCTTCGCCGACGATGGGCACGATGATCGATTCGACCTGCTTGATGATCTGCGTCTGCATGTCCTTGACATACTTGAGCTGCGTCTCATCCATGTTCTTGGCGTTCAGGCCGGATTTTTTATTCTGGTCCGAAATCAGGTTGCCGGCCTGGTCCACCACGGTCACATTGGCCGGCATCAGTTCCGGCACGCTGGACGCCACCAGGTGCACGATGGAGGCGGTCTGCATCGGGTCGAGCATGCGGTTGGGGTGTAGGGTCAGCAAGACCGAGGCGGTTGGCTTTTGCTGGTCGCGCACGAACACGGACGGCTTGGGCAGGGCCAGGTGCACGCGGGCGTTTTCCACCGCCGCCAGCGACTGGATCGAGCGCGCCAGTTCGCCTTCGAGGGCGCGCTGGTAATTGACCTGTTCCAAAAATTGCGACACGCCCAGTTTCTGGTTTTCCATCAGCTCGAAGCCGACATTGCCGCCCTTGGGCAGGCCCTGGGCCGCCAGTTTCAGGCGCGCATCGTGGACCTGGTCGGTCGGCACCAGGATGGCCGTGCCGTTGTCGGAAAACTTGTGCTTGATATTGAGCTTGTCGAGCTCGGCGGTGATGGCGCCGCCGTCGCGGTCGGTGTAATTGGAAAACAGCACGCCGTATTCGGGCGGCTTGTTCCACAGGTACAGGCCGAACAGCACCGCGATAATTGCCGCAGCGGCCGCACCGCGCAGGACATTGCGCCCCATCGGCGTTTGCAAAAATGGCAGCCTTTCGGCGCCATCATCAGCGGACGCTGGTGCTGTTGCGGGGTCGATAGTGTCGGCTGCGGCCATGATGGTCTGATTCCGGGTACGTGGGGAGAGTGGCTATTATTACTTGACTCGAGGCAATCCAATCCGGCGAATAGCGTGCTGTTTCAGGCCCTGCTCCACGGTGGGGGCTGGCGAACTTGTTGGTAATCTGTCAGTTCTGATAAAGCCGTGGCGTATTGTAACGCCGCGCTCGCATAAAACGTGAAATTTGTTTCGCAAAAGCAACGATAGCAACAACAGGAGTCGCAATGAAAACAGGTGGGATTGACGGCAGCCAGATTCAGGCCATGATTGCGCAGTTGAAGGCGCACGCCACGCGCCCGCAACTGACGCCGCCCGTGATTCAGACCGAGGCCCCGGCTGCACCCAAGGTCGAATTTACCGACGCCCTGAAAACCGCGCTCGACGCGGTCAATGCGGCGCAGGTGAAATCGAGCGACATGGGCAAGCGCTTCGCCATGGGCGACGAGAGCGTGAGCCTGTCGGACATGATGATTGCCATGCAAAAGTCGAGCATCAACTTCCAGGCCGCCATCCAGGTGCGCAACAAGCTGGTGACGGCTTATCACGACATTATGAACATGCAAGTTTGAAGACTGCGGGTGCGTTGAAAATCAGGCCAGCCCGGCAATGCGGGCATTGCGCTCGCGCTCAAGCCTGGTGATGTAGCGCTGCACGGCCGCCAGCATGCTGCGCGGGATGTTATTGAACTCGCAACCGAGGCGGCGGTTGGTCTTGTTGTTCAGCAGCGTCATGTCCAGCGAATTGCGTACCTGCAGCGCGGTTTTGACTACGCCGATTTCAGGCAGCTCGATACGGCAGTCGTCGAAGACCTTGCCGATGGCGTCGCCCAGCAGCATGCGGTTGTCGAGGATGGCGATGCCGCCGCAGCTGATGTCGGCCAGTGGGAACGATGCGCTGCCGCCTTGCTCGTCGAGCAGCGGGATGGTGACCCGTACCGGGTTGCCGACCGGCGTGGCAATCCGGTAGAACTCGCGCCGCTGCACGCGGATCAGGGTGGATGGCACGCTGATGCGAAACGCCGGATTGCCTTCGTGAACCAGTGCCTCGATGCGTTCGGCGCCAAACAGAATGCGCACCTTGTCCAGCGTGGTTTCGAACGACAGCCGTTCTGCGCTGGCAATGCGCTTGTTTTGCTCGGGATCGATCGAGCAGTCGAGCACGATAGTGTCGCGCTGTTCGTCCACGTCGAGGATGGAAGTGACGCAGACATCGGACTCGCCCTTGATCAGCATGCGGATCAGCTGATTTTTCTGGCCGATCGCACGCAGCAAAGAAACAATCTCCTTGCGTGAATCGATTTCAAA